>NZ_JBSFGK010000098.1:0-2686 GCF_053596495.1 Kitasatospora sp. NPDC001683 | reverse complement strand
GCTGACGGCGGCGACGGCGGGCGACGGTGCGAGCTGACAGCGGCGGCGTGGGCTGACGGCGGCGACGGCGGGTGCGGGAACTGGGTGTCCGATCCCCGTCGGCGCCGGTGCGCGGGCGGGGCAGAGTCGGTGACCGGCACTCACCCGGCGCGGGGAGCGGTTCTTCCCGTGCACAAGGTCACCGATCTCGAGGTTCTGTGCTTCGGCACCCCGGTGGTGCTGATCGGCTCGCGCAACGAGGACGGCGGCGCCGATCTGGCGCCCGATGTCCTCGGCCTGGTGGCCGGGCCGCTCGTGTCTGCTGGGCCTGGGCAACAGTTCCGCAGGACAGGTGACGACGATTCGCCGTCAAGGCGGACCGTCGCCCGGTATCCGCCCGTAGCCGCTTCGGCACGGGTGGTGGCATTCCTGGGGCCCGATCGGCGAGGACCACGCCGGCCCGGTCTACCGCCGGGCCGGCGGGAAGTCAGGTCTGTGGAGCTGGCGTAAGACCGATGGGCGGCACACCGTCCCTCCGCCGGCAACCCCGGGTCGGCAACCGGCCGTGAAGCAGAAAGCCCGACCCGCGAGGGTTGGAACCCTCCGGCTCCAGCCGCAGGAGGATGTCAAGAAGTTCTGCGAGTTCTTCGGGCAGGGCCGGCGCCTCCCCCTCCCGGCCGGCCGAGGGCCGGCGGATGCCGGGCCGGCTGCCGGCCGCCGTGTGAGCGCGGCCGTTCAGGGCGCGATGGTGGCCCCGCAGGAGTCGCACACCCGGGTCGCCGGCAGCTCGAGGAAGCAGTTCGGGCAGATCGCGGGTGGGCGCGGGGCGGGCGCGGCGGCGGCGGCGGTCTTGCGGGCCTGGGCACTCTTGCGGGTCTGGGCGCTCTTCAGGCGCGGGGCCAGCGCCGGGGTGCCGCCGTCGGCGGGCAGGTCGGCGCCGAAGTGCCGGTAGCAGGCCAGCCGGGCGGCGGCGGCGTGCTGTTCGCGGTCCATCTCGTCCGCGATCGGCGGCTGCCCGGCCACCGCCAGCACGTCCTGGTAGCCGGCCCCGACCATGCCGTCGGTGGCGTGCACCACCAGGGCGGTCAGCGGCGGGTCGCCGCGCCGGTGGGCCTCGCGCACCACCAGGGCCAGCACCTTGCCGATCCAGTGCCGCTGGTTGACGCTGGTGCGCACCCCGGAGGCCTGCTGGACGGCCTCGGCCAGCTCGGCGTAGGTGATCACCGCGTGGTAGCGGCGTGCCACGTCCTCCAGGGCCGGGTAGGCCGCCCTGGTCCACACGATGTGCGCCTGGCTGACGGCGACGGCCGAGCCGTCCGCCTCCCGCCAGTAGCCGCGCTGCTGCTGCGTCATTGCGTCCGCCCCTGTCCGTTCGCCCTGGTGGCCCCCGCCGGGAGCGAGGCTACCTGGCGCGGGTGTCGTTCTACCTGCCGGGGGCTTCCTGCCGGGGGCGGGCGGCGGCCTTCCTGCCGGGGGCGGGCGGCGGGCTTGACTTCAAGCGCTGTTGAAGTCGTCTCATGGGTGCCGACCGCAGCCGTACGGGCATCCGCGGTCGATGCCCCGCCCGTACGGGAACGGACCGGGGCCGGGGTGGCCGCCTTCCCGATCGTGCCGGTGGCGGCCCCGGCCCCTATGCCGAGCCTCTGCGGCAGGGCCCGCTCCTGCATCCGGGTGCGGTGCGCCCGGGGCGGCGGTGAGGACTCAGGCCCGCTCGGCGAGGGCGTGGGCGACAAGGGCGTTGGCGTGGCCGTGGCCGTGGGTGGTCTTGAGCCAGGTGACGAGTTCGCTGTGCTTGGTGAGCGGGCAGGTGCGGATGAGGTTGAGGTCCTTCCATTCCTCGGTGACCCCCTCCCCCGGCTGAAGCCGGGGGCTTCTCGCCATCCCTGCCGGGCGTCGCGACGGGCCAGCCCGGCCCGTAGAACGTTGACGGCCAACATGCCACATCCCACTGGCAGAAGGCACGAGCAACCGTCCTGCTGCGCAGTGAAGCGGCGGCGCGGCGCGCCGCCGGGGCTCAGGATCGGATTCCCTCCCCGTCTGAAGCCGGGGAGACCCTCCGAAGATCAGGGACGGAGGGGAAGTACGAGGCCGGGCCCTTCACGGGTGCCGTGGTCATGTCCGGTGTCCTCCCGAGTGCGGGTGAAGCGAGAACGCGGTGCGGTCACGGGTTCGGACCGTGACCGCACCGCGGACTCATCACCCGGCGGCGGGCGACGCCACGACCGCGGACTCATCGCCCGGCGGCGGCGGGCTACGCCACGACCGCGGACTCATCGCCCGGCGGCGGCGGGCTACGTCGCGGTGGCGCGGCGTCGTGCGCGGGCGGCGCGGCGGCCGGGGGGCGGGGTGGGGTCGGCGTTCCAGGCGGCGACGGGGTTGCCGAGCCAGCGGGTGGCGTGGGGGACGTTCTCGCCGCGCATGACCAGGGAGGCCGGACCCACCGTGGTGTTGTCGCCGAGGGAGGAGTTGAGCAGCACGATCGAGTGCGGGCCGGTGGTGGAGCCGGTGCCCAGGTGGACGGGGCCCAGGCGCATCACGCGGTCGTGGAACAGGTGGGTCTGCAGGACGGTGCCGCGGTTGACGCTGGCGCCCGCTTCGACGGTGACCAGGTCGCTCTCGGGCAGCCAGTGGGTCTCGCACCACACGCCGCGTCCGATCCTGGCGCCGAGGCTGCGCAGCCACAGGTTCAGGTAGGGGGTGCCGGTCA
>NZ_JBSFGK010000097.1:0-28310 GCF_053596495.1 Kitasatospora sp. NPDC001683 | reverse complement strand
CCGCGGCCCGCCCCCCCCCCGGCCCCGCGGCGCAGCGGCTCGTACCGTCAGAGGACGTGCGTCACACCGCCTCCCACAGGGCCGGGACGATCGGCGGCTCCCAGCCGACCTGGGCGGTGCGGGCCAGGACGCAGCGGTAGCTGACGCCGTTGTAGGTGACGATGCCGCCGGCCTGGTAGGGACTGCGCGGCCTGCGGGAACGCCTCGCGCCCTACGCGCAGCTCGTCCGCCAGGTGCGGGAGGCGCTCAGGCTGGGCGTGCTCAAGCCCGGCGACCGCCTCCCGGCGGTGCGGGACGTCGTCGTCTCCTGCACGGTCAACGCCAACACCGTGCTCAAGGCCTACCGCGAACTCGAGCACGTAGGCCTGGTCGAGGCCCGGCAGGGCTCCGGCACCTTCGTCACCGGCTCGCTCGGCGCCGTCGAACCGCACGACATGGCACGGCTGCGCACCGGGCTCTCCCGCTGGGTCGGCGAGGCCCGACAGGCCGGGCTCGAGGACGAGGACGTCAAGGCCCTGGTCACCGCGGTGCTCGCCGAGGAGCCGGCCGCCGCCCACCGCGGCCAGTGGCACGGAGCCGAGGCGTGATCGTCACCGAGCCGGCGCTCACGGTGCGCGGGCTGACCAAGAAGTACCGCGGCGTCACCGCCCTGGACGACTGCAGCTTCACCCTCCCGGCCGGCGGCGTGATCGCCCTGGTCGGAGCGAACGGCGCCGGGAAGTCGACCCTGATGGGGATCGTCAGCGGCATGGTCCGCCCCACCGCCGGGGAGTACCGGACCGGCGGCCGGGTCGTGCTGCTATCCCAGGACAAGCCGCTCTACCGCACCTTCAGCGTCGCCGACATGCTGGACTTCGGCCGGCACGCCAACCACGTCTGGGACCAGCGGCGCGCGCTCGGCTGGCTGGAGCGGTTCGGCATCCCGCTCGACCGGCGCTGCGACAAGCTCTCCGGCGGCCAGCAGGCCCAGGTGGCCCTCGCCGTCGCGCTCGGCGCCTGCCCCTCGCTGCTCCTGCTGGACGAGCCGCTGGCCAACCTCGACCCGGTCGCCCGCAAGGCCGTCACCGGCGAACTGCTCGGCGAGGTCGCCGAGACCGGGATGACCGTGCTGCTCTCCACCCACGTGGTGGCCGAACTCGCCGGCGTGGGCGACCACCTGCTGCTGCTGTCGCACGGCCGCAACATCCTGGACGGCGACGCCGACGACCTGCTCGCCCAGCACCTGCGGCTGACCGGCCCGCGCTCCGAGCGGCCGCCGGTCGACGGGGAGGTCGTCCACCAGACCCACACCGCCCGGCAGTCCACCTTCGTGGTGCGCGGCCTGCTCGGCGCGGCCACCCCGCTCGACGCCCCCCGCTGGACGGCACACCCCGTCACCCTCGAGGACATCGTCCTCGCCTACCTCAAGACCTCACTCGGGGAGACCGGACTTTGAGCGCACCCACCACCACCCCGGCGCCGGCCGCCGACACCCGGCCCGCACCCGCCGCCCGGGGAACCTCTGGCGCGGCATCGTCTGGCTCACCTGGCGCCAGCACCGGGCCCAGCTGATCTCCTTCACCGCCGTCACCGTCGTCATCCTGGTCTGGATGGCCGTCAACGCCGCCGAGCTGCAGAGCGCGCTCGACCTGTGCCACGGGCCGGACTGCGCCAAGGCCGTCGCCGACGACCGGCTCGCCCGGATCAGGGACGCCGCCGACATCGCCGGCTACCAGCTCAACTCGGTGACCTTCCTGCCGGCGATGATCGGCACCTTCCTCGGGGTGCCGCTGCTGGCCAAGGAGTACGAGCACCGCACCCTGCTGCTCGCCTGGTCCCAGGACATCAGCCCGCAGCGCTGGCTGCTCGGCAAGCTCGCCGTGCTCGGCACCTTCGTGGTCGTGCTCTCCGCGGCGCTCTCCGCGGAGAGCCTGCACGTCGCCCGGCTCGTCCACCTCGCCGACCGGCGCAGCCTGTTCGAGGGGACGCTGTACCAGGCCGGCGGCTGGATGCCGCTCACGCTCGGCCTCGCCTGGGGGATGCTCGGCGTGGCGGTCGGCGCGGGGCTGCGCCGGCTGCTGCCCGCCTTCGCGGTGGTGCTCGGCGCCTTCGGGGCGCGCACCACGCTGATGGAGCAGGTGCGGCCGCACCTCCTGGAGCCGCTCACCCGGGTGCTCCCGCTCGGCCCGGACCGCAGCGGCGACCCGTACGCGGCGGTGCCCAACGAACTCCTGCTGGACGGCGGCAAGTCGCCGTTCGTGGACGCGGCCGGAAACGTCCACGCGTACGGCGACGTGATGACGCAGTACTGCGGCAGCATCCCGGAGGGGCGGGGCGACGCCTTCGTCTCCTGCCTCAAGCAGCAGGGGCTGGTCGGCATCCAGCAGAGCTACCAGTCGGCGGGGCGGCTGGGGACGTTCCACCTGATCGAGAACGGGATGAACCTCACGGTGTTCGTGGTGTCGTTCGCGGTCGCCTGGTGGCTGGTGCGGCGGGCGCGGGCCTCGGCGTAAGGCGTGTCCGAGCCGGGGTCAGCCGGCGATCCCGGCCGCGCGCAGCCGGCGCTCGACCTCCTCCCAGGTCGGGGTGGCCGGGGCGGTCCGGTGGGTGCCCATGCCCTTGTCCTTGAAGCCGCTGGAGGTGGAGACGCACACCACCGGGCCGTCCTCCGGCGCCTGTCCGCCGAGGCTGCGCAGCCCGGCCAGTCCGGCCGCGGCCGACAGCTCGGTCCACAGTCCGGCCCGGGCCAGTTCGCCCTGGGCGTCGGCGAGTTGACGGTCGTCCACGAGCAGCGCCCGGCCGCCGCTCGCGCGCACCGCCAGCACGCCCCGGTAGCCGCTGACCGGCGAGGCGATCGAGTACGCCTCGCTCGCGCCGACCGTCACGTGCGCGGCCGGCGCGCCCTCGGCGAACGCCCGGTGCAGCGCCCCGGAGGCCGCCGACTCGCAGGCGAACACCCGTGGCACCCGGTCGGCGAGGCCCAGCCGGCGCAGCTCCTCGAAGCCCTTCCAGACCCCGAAGAGCAGCTCGCCGTACCCGGTCGGGACGAACACCGCGCTCGGCACGCCGACGTCCTGGAAGATCTCGTACGCGACGGTCTTGTAGCCCTCGGGCCCGTACGCGTGCCCGGTGTGGGTGGTGGTCAGGTTGCTGACCGGGTGCAGGCCGAGCCGCTCGACCACCAGGCGCAGCAGCGGCCAGCGGGCCTCCCACGGGACGGGCAGCACCACGGCGCCGTAGGCGTTGAGGAAGGCGTCCACGGCGGGCGGTGTGTCCGGGCCGGTGAACACCACGCAGGGCAGCCCCGCACGGGCGGCGTAGGCGGCCGCCGAGGCACCGTGGTTGCCGGAGGACGCCACCGCGATGCCGGGCGCGCCGACGCCGACGGCGGCGCTGGTGGTGCAGCGGTTCAGCCGGTCCTTGTGGCTCCAGGTCGGGTTGCGGGACTCGTCCTTGACGTACACGCCCGGCTCGATCTCGACCAGCGGGGTGGCCCCCTCGCCGAGCCCGGGCGCCGGCAGCGGCGGCAGCAGCGGCGCCCACCGCTCCAGGCCGCCGCGGGCCCGCACGGGGGAGAAGAGCGCGGCCGGGTCGGCCTTGTCGTAGGCGTAGTCGACCTCGACCGGGTAGGAGACGTCCTCCGTGCTGGTGCGCGGGCAACCCGAGGTCAGCGGGGGCCAGAGGGGGTAGTCGTGGGCGGGGTCGCCGAGCGAGCGCTGGCCGGTTGCGAGGGAGTCGTCGATTGCCATGTAAGCAGCCTAAACGGGTTTCAGGTGCTACATGACGGGTTTTCGAATCCTCGGTTCCGGCCGGCGGTCGTGGTGCTGTCGGGCTGCTACTGGGTCTGCCCGTTCCGGCGGACGGCCGAGACGTCGAACTCCAGGACGACCTTCTCGCCGACCAGGACGCCGCCACCCTCCAGCGCCGCGTTCCAGGTCACCCCGAAGTCCTTGCGGTTGATCGTGACCGAGCCCTCCAGCCCGACGCGCAGGTTGCCCTGGGGGTCGACGGCGTTGCCGGTGTACTCGAAGTCGATCGACACCGGGCGGGTGGTCTCCTTGATGGTGAGGTCCCCGGTGACCCGGTACTCGCCGTCCCCGCGCGGCTCGACCGCCGTGGCGACGAAGGTGATGGTCGGGAAGTTGGGGACGTCCAGGAAGTCGTTGGTGCGCAGGTGCTGGTCCCGCTGGGCGACGCCGGTGTCGATGCTCCCGGCCTGGATCGTGAGCCGGGCGGTGCAACGGCTCGGGTCGCTGCCGTCCAGGTGGGCGGTGCCCTCGAACTCGTGGAAGGCGCCGCGGACCTTGGTCACCATGGCGTGCCGGGCGACGAAGCCGATCCGGGTGTGGAGGGGGTCGAGGACGTAGTCCCCGGTGAGCTCGGAGAGGTCGGCGGTCATGGTCGGAGTCCTCCTGTGGCGGGTCTCGTGCCCCGGCCCGGGCGCGCCCCGGGCGGTCCCCGGACCACGCTAGGTGCTGTGCCGCGCCGGGGCGCGTCGGATTGCGCCGTCCGTCGGGTGTGGTGAGGGTGGCCGGGCGGGGAAGGGACATCGGGAGTCGTACGGGACTGGAGGCGGGATGGACAGCGGGATACGGGCGATGGTCGACGCGGTCGACGAGGCGCGGCGGCAGCTGCGGGAGAACGCGCTGCCGAAGGCGCGGGAGAGGGGGCGGGAGCCCGTTCCGACTGCCGAGGAGGCGGCGCTGGCGAGGGCGCTCGCCGCGCTGGTGGAGAGCGCGGCGGAGCTGGCCGAAGCGATCTCAGAGCGGATAACCACTCCAGACACCCGCAAGACCTACACCTTGGCCCGCGACCGGCTGCGCCGCGAGGCGCGCAATCTGGCTGGTGACGAGAAGGACATCACCAGGCGCGCCCGCTGACGGCTGCCGGTGCCCCCTCCCTCCGGGGTAGGGGGCACCGGCGCTCTCATCGGTCGCTCACCGGTGGCTGGAGAACTGCACCACCTGTTGGTAGGTCGGCCGGTTCTGCCAGGTGGTCTTGTCGTCCGTCACCCCGCCCAGCGGGCGCTGGATGATGGTGTCGGCGCACCACTGGTCGCCCGCCGCGCAGTCCGCGTCGCCCGGGTAGACCTGGGCGGGGGTCTGGGCGGCGGCCTGGCCCAGGGTGGTGAGCAGGACGTTCCGGCAGGCCATGAGGTCGCCCCCGCCGCAGAAGGGGCGGGCCAGCGGTCCGGCGACCGGGTCGCCGAGGACCGACCGGAGGTCCTTGTCCAGGTAGCTCCACCAGCCGTACTGGAAGGCCGAACCCTTGTGCGGGATCGACTCGTTGGCGCTGACCGTGCCGCCGCCGGTGGCACCGGTCTGTCCGCCGGAGGGCGACTCGTTGATCTGCAGCGCGCCGGTCAGGGCGGTGAACAGCTGGTCGCCGAGTCCGGGCCGCATGACGCCATCGGCGAGCAGCGGCCACCAGGCGTCCAGCACCCGGATCGCGGTCGCGTCCGCGTAGTCGTGGCTGCCGGGTGAAGTCTCCTTCCGCTGGCCGCCGTCGGCGAGCCAGGCCTCCAACTGCTGGAGCGCGGCGGCGGCGGTCGGGTCGGTGACCGGGGCGCTGCGCAGCACCCGGATCAGGTCGGGCAGGACGTCCTCGGCCCGCAGGTCGGCCACGGCGGCGCCCTCCATGGCCTGGGTGAGCGAGACCCGGCTCACCTTGCCGCCGCCCTGCAGCAGTGCCTTGACCCGGTCGTCGAGCAGGTTGGCGCGGTGCACCGAGCCGTTGCCGAAGCCCGCGGCGGTGTAGCCGCCCGCCTGCTTGTTGTTCCAGGAGATGTAGTAGTCCTGGTTCACGGACTGCGGGTGCTCGGCCGGCGGGGTGTACCGGGCGGTGTTGGTGGCGGGGTCGAAGTCGGCCCATTCGTACGCTGGTTGGGCGAGGACGGGAAGTCCGGGGTCGACGCCGGGGGCGCGCACCGGGTTGCTGCCGGAGTTGTAGTAGGCGATGTCGCGGGAGTCGGCGTAGAACCAGTTGAAGGTGTAGTTGATGTCCTGCGCGGCCCGCTGGAAGCTCGGCGCGTCGTGCACCGCGCCGGGGTCGTTCAACTCCTGGAAACCGATGATGGAATCGGCCTCGTGGCGGTAGGTGGAGCGCAGCGAGGTGAAGGCGACGGGCGTGCCACCGACGGTGCCGCGGGCCGTCACCAGACCGTAGTCGGAGCGGTACATCACCAGGGTGTACGAGCCGGCCGGGGTGGAGTCGGCGGTGGTCGGACTCCACGCGTCCTTGCGTTCCAGCCGGTCGAAGGGTAGGCAACTGCCGTGCCAGAGGTAGGAGTTGGCGGCAGTCGTGACCGGCGAGCCGTCGGTGGTGCAGAGCGGGACGGCATAGGTGTCGGTGATGTCCTGCCCGGCCGAGGTGGCGCTCCAGGCGTAGTCCTGGCCGCGGCCGAGCTGCACGTAGAAGCTCAGGCCGGCGAAGGCCGCGCCGCGGGCGCTGATCCCCGGGCCCTGGAGCTCCTCCAGCATCAGCAACTGCGGGGCGAAGTAGCCGGTTTGCGGGCCGAACACGGCGACCGGGTGGCCGTCGTCGGTGTGCGCGCCGGAGACCAGCAGGGCGTTGGACATGCCGTGCTTGGCGGTGAGCAGGTTACCGGGCAGGATGCCGTCGGCCTGCGTGCTCGCGGTGGTCGTGGTGGTCGCGGTGTTCGCGGAGCCGGTGGCGTCGTAGACCATCCGCTCGGGCACCACCGAGCCGGGGTCGGGCAGTGCCTGGCCCTGCGGGTCGTCGGGCACGGTCGCGTACGGGAAGCTCTGCCCGTCGTGCAGAGTACGCACGGCCTCCGGGTCGTCGGCCTCGCGCAGCGACCGCCACACCGCGTCCCCGGCGTCCTTGCCGTACCGGGCCTCGGCCGCCGACTTGACCTGGGCGGAGGCGAGTTCTCCGCCACCGCCGGAGCCGAAGAGCGCGCCGATCACCGAGGCCAGGGCGACCAGGTCGGTCAGCTTGAACGGCTCGATCGAACCGGCGTTGGTGATCGGGTCGATGTGCCCGGTCAGGTCGTACTCGCCGGGGAAGGTCCGGCCGTTGTACGCCTCGGTGACGTACTGGTTGATGCCGTCCAGGTAGGCGTTGGCGTCGGCGAGCGCCTGGGTGGCCCGGCCGCCGCGGGCGGCGAGCGCGTCGATCTGCTGCTGCAACTCGGCCTCGGTGTACGGCGCGGCCTGCCAGAAGCTCTGCTCCAGCTGCCGGTTGGCCGCCGCGCCACCCGCGAAGCCGGACAGCTGGCCGCGGCCGACGTGCCGGAACAGGTCCATCACCCAGAGCCGGTCCTGCGCGGCCGCGTATCCCGCGCCGAACTCGGTGCCGTACCGGGTGGTGCCGGTGATGTGCGGGACGCCGGTGGCCTTGTCGCGCACGATCGTCACGTCCGGGCGCGGACTGGCGGTGCTGGCCACCTGGTCGGCGGGCACGCCGAAGGACGCGTCGTTGAAGAAACCGCGCAACCCGGCCTCGGTGAGCCCGGGATAACCGGAGGCGAGGGCGGCGTACGGGCCGAGCTGGTCACCGGTGTGCGCGGGGCGAGTGCCGAACATCCGGTTGAGCAGGATCTCGGCGAGCGTGGCGTTGCCGTTCTCGCCGGGCGGGAGGATGTCGGTGCAGCGGCCGCCGCAGTAGTCGGGGGCGGCGGCGGTCGTGGTAGCGGCCGCGGTCGCGGCCGCCGGGGCGGTCAGGGCGGCGGTCACGAACAGGGCCGTCGCAAGGGCGGCGGCCGCCGCCGGCAACCGGCTGCGTCGGGTGGATCGGCCGGATCGAGTCGGGAGTCGGAGGGGGTGGGGGCGTAGGCGCAAGGCGAGCTCCTCCGTCGAAGCCACGGGGAGTCGACGGTAGGGGCGCTACTGGCCGGTTGGCTAGTGGCGCGCATGCCAGTTCGCCTGCGGTGTACCCGAGTTGAACCACGATGCGGCTGTTTGTTCAGCCCCCGGAACCCGCCAGTGCGAGGGCCCGCCGGCGGATCTCGGCAGCCTTCTCCACGTCGCTGCCGGACACCGCGTCGACCCCGGCCGGTGTCCGTCGGACATCATCGTGTGGCACCACCAATGGTGGCTGCGCCCGGTCGTTGAACGCCATGGGCCGGATCGTGGCGTGTGACCGGCGCGTCCGGCCTTGTCGTGTGGGTGGTGGTCGACTCTCACTGTCAGTGAGGTCGGCTAGGGTCACTCGCGTCGGTGGAGATCGTCCGTCGTGAGTCGGCGGGGCAGGGGGCGTGTGGTGACGGGGACTGGGGTGGAGGCGGGCCGGCTTCGGGCGGTGCCGGAGGGAATCACGCACGGGGTCAGTCGGGAACTGCTCGCGGCTGGGGAGTTGTGCTGGTCGCGGGCGTACCTGGACTTGGAGGCTTCGGGGGAGGAGCCGGTGCAGTCGGCCGCGTCCTGGTACGAGCGGCAGGGGGTGAAGGGCGGCGTCGAGGGGTTGTACGTGCTGGGGGAGGCACAGTACGAGGCCTTCGAGGGGCCGGTCACGGTGCTGCTGGACGGTGTGAGCGGTGAGGTGTTCCTGGCCCGGCCGGACAGTGATGACGTGCTGCAGCGGGATCTGTTGGCCAGCAGTCCGGAGTGCCTGATCGCGCTGGCAGCCGAGATCGAGGCGGTCGGCGGGAAGGCATCGTACGGTGTGGCGGCCGTCGCCGAGGTCGAACGGGCCGTGCGGCAACGGCTGCGTGAGGCCGACCCGGAGCTGTTCCGGCGGACGGACGACCGGCCCGGGCACTGGGAGACGGCGCTGACGATCCGTGCCCTCGCCTGGGGTGCTGGGGCCGGGGGCCCGGAGGAGCTGGCGTACGCCGTCACGCCGGTCCTGGTCGAGGACCTGGCGACGTTGGCGGGGGAGGGTAGCGTCCGGCGGTTCGAGGAGGCCGAGCTGCCCGCGGGTCTCAGCCACGGTCCGACCCGCCGCCTGCTCACCGAGATCGGCCTGCCGGTCTCCGACCGGTGCGTGCTCAGTGTCGATGCCGAGGGGCCGCTGCGCACGCTGGCGGAGGGCTTCCCGGAGAACTACGACCCGGACGGCGAGGACGACGAGGACGAGTCGTCGACCCGTCCGCACCAGGCTGACTTCCTGCTCGTCGGCGGATGGATGTACGACTTCGTGGTCGCGCTCGACGGTGCCACCGGTCGGGTCGAACTCCCGGACTGGTGGGACGACGGCGAGCCGGCGGCCTACCTGCACCGCGACCTGTCCGCCCTGCTGTACACGCTCTGGACGTTCGAGCGCCTTCGTGCGGCTCGGCGCGAGGCGGAACACCCGCGGACGCCGGGGCCGTGGTCGGTGTTCGAGCCGTCCGAACTCCTCGACAGCGTGGCCGAGGGTGTCATGCGCGCACTCGATCCGGAGGCGTTCGCCAGCGAGAGCCACTTCTGGCCGATACGGGTCGACGACGGGCACATGGGCGGTTTGCTGGAGTGACGGAGCGAGTGGCGACCTGAAGGTGTTCGCTGGCCGAACCGCGCGGCTGCTGGTCGGGAACGACGGTGACGCGCCGCTGGAACTGATCGTGGAGCCGTGGGCCGAGGCCTACCAGATCCTGCCGAGTCAGACCCGCGTCATTTGTCACTCACTCGCCGACGGACGACGGTTGCTGGTCCGGAACGCTGCGCCGGGACGAGCCCTTCCAGGTCGACAGTCGGCGGGATCCGGTCACGGTGTGGGCCAACGGCCCTTGCTTCCACCTCAGTGACCTGGCGGGCAATGCGATCGATGCGGCCGACTGGCAGTGCCCCGGCCCGGGGGCCGGATTCTGCGGCGGCGGGTTGGCGCCGGGGCCTTCGCCGCGACCGAGGACTGCTCCCGTGGCGGAGAGGAGCACCGCGCGGGTGTGGCTGCCGCCGGCGTCGATGCCGAGGTGGAGGGGACTGTTCATCAAACGGCTCCCGGGGTCGGATTCCTGGGAGCCGAGCACACTTCGGGGGTCGGCAGTCGAGAACAGGGCTGCCGACCCCCGGTGCCGTGCTCGGCTCAGTCGGGCAGGTGCAGGGCAGGGTCCGCGGGGCCCTGGGTGTGGCGGGTGAAGCGGACCTGGAGGCCGGCGCGTTCCGGGGAGCAGCAGAACGGGCCGGCCGTGGCGGTGGCGTCCGGGGCGAGCGGCGCGAGGCGGACGAGGCGCCAGGGGCCGTCCTCGCAGCGGGCGCGGATGGTCACGGCGTCGCCGGTGCGGCTGGCGCGGATGGTGACCGGGCGGCCGTGCCAGTCGGGGACGGGCGCGAGCGACCAGTCGGAGACGCCGTGGGTGACCACCGCGCCGACGTGCGGGAGGCCGTCGCTCATCTCGACTCCGGCTTTGATCCAGGTGCTGGGGTCGACCCGGATCAGCAGGCCGGCTTGGTCGTAGAGGGCAGTGAAGTCCGCGAGGAAGGTGACCTCGGAGGCGCTGCCCGGCGGGAAGCCGGTGAGCAGCGCGTGCCCGTCGTCGCGGACGAAGCCGTAGCTGGTGGTGCGCCAGAAGTCGGTGCGGTCGCGGGCGGTGACCAGGAGGTCGGCGCCGTCAGTCCGTACGTGCTCCGGTTCGTTGAGCCAGCTGCCCTCGTGCCAGGGGATGTCGCGGGGCGGGTGGTGCATGCGGACGTCCTCTCGGTTAGCTTCCTGAAAGTTGCTGAAATAACTGGAAGGACATCCAATCACTGGCCCGGGCGGCAAACGCCGACCAGGTCAGGGCTTGAGGACCAGGCGGATCGGGTTGCCCTCCTTGCGCTCCAGCGCCTCGACCGCGCGGGCGGCGTCGGCCAGCGGGAAGGTGCCGCTGACCCAGCGGGCGGGCTCCAGGAGGAGGCGCTGGCCGAGGCGATGGCCGCGGCCGCGCCCGAGCGCAGCGGCGCCGGGGCGGTGGAGAAAGGCCCCGCGCCGCGCCGGTGGGACCGGCGCGGCGCGCGGTTCGCAGTTCGCAGCGAGGTCAGGCGGTGGGCGCCAGCCGGGCCGCGAGGGCGTCGGTGTCCGGGAGGAACCAGATGTGGGAGCCCCGGTTCGACTCGAGGACGAGCGAGCGCAGCGCCGAACTGGCCTTCAGATGGCGGGAGATGTCGCCGAGGACGGCCAGCCGGACGTGGTAGTTGACGAACTTCTGCATCACCTCGCCGGCGAACCCGGTGCTCAGCGCGAAGAACGAGTCGTCCAGCCGGTCGGCGGGCACGGCGACCAGCTCGGCGCCGTCGTACGTCGCGCCGATGAGGTCCAGTGCGTCCTGCACGGTGGTGATCGTGGGCCCGGCGGGGTCGCACACGAGCACCTGCACCCCGCTCAGTTCCTGCACTGTGTCTGCCATGGCGCTCTCTCCTGCCGGTCGGGCCCGCTGAGCCGGATGTGATCACCCGGGTACGGGCCCCAATCTAGGCCGGACGGAGGGTGGTTCGGAAACGATTTACCGCTTGTGGTGGCTACTTGCCGGACCGGCCGCGGCCCGCCGGTGCCGCGATGCGCACCCGGGTGGTGGGGGCCGCCTGCTCGATGTCCTCCAGCTGGGCCAGGACGGTCGCGCGCAGGTCGTCGTCGTCCTCGAAGTGGTGGTCGTTGAAGAGGGTGTAGCCCGTCCACATCAGGTTGGCGCAGACCCGGGCCGGCACCCGCCCGGTCTGGGCGCCCATGCCGACCAGCGCCACCGAGCGGATGCTGCCCGGCGCCAGCCGGTTCTGCCGGTGGACGGCCTGGAAGGCGGCCGCGCAGGCCAGGGCCACGTTGAGGGTCTCGCTCACGTTCTGCGAGGAGGTCTGCATCGTGGGCGCCGATATCAGGAACTTCGGGTTGACCGCTCCGGACGGCACGCAGACGGCGCTGCCCACCGGCAGCGTGCCCGCGTACCGGTCGCGGATCGCCCGCTGCACCTTCAGCTGGATGCCGGCCCCCAGGTGCCGCTTGATCGCCGCGTCCGTCCCGCCGTCCATCCGGCCGCGGGAGTTGGTGGGGCTGACCCAGGCGTCGACCTGCTCGGCGAGGATGGAGCCGTGCCGGATCTCGACGTCGGGGACGTCGGCGAAGGCCGCCCGCCACGACTCGACCACCGTCGCGTTGAGGTCCGTCAGCACCACCCTGAGCGGGGACTGCGCGCGGTCCGTCGTCATGCTGTCACTCCTGTAGTTCGTCGAGCTGTTTCCCGCTGTCGACCACGACGCTAGCGCGACCCACTGACAATCCGTCCGCCGCCGACCGGCAGCCCCGGATTGTCAGTCCCGGCTGTTAGGAATGTGCTGTCCGCCAGCGAGCTGACGGTCAATCAGTTGTTGTAGAGCCGATCCAGCCGGAGTACCACCATGAGCGCTGCCGAATCCTCCGCCCCCGTCCAGGCCGACCCGAACGACCCGCTGGCCCTCGCGGAGCTCTTCCGGGGCGGCGGCGAGCCGTGGCTCCCGCTGCTGAAGCCGGTCATCGAGGCGCAACCCGGCGCGGCCTCGTTCATCGGCCCGGGCCGCAGCCCGGAGGTCGTGCCGGTCCGCGAGCTGACCTTCCAGGCGCTCAAGCCGCACGCCCCGCACAAGTGGAAGGTCGTGGTCTTCGGCCAGAACCCGTACCCGCGGCCGGAGAGCGCCACCGGCATCGCCATGTTCGACAACGCCTTCCACGACTGGAAGGACAGCCAGTTCGGCCGGGTGATCAGCATCCGCTGCATCATCAAGGCCGCGGCGATGTGGAAGTACGGGATCCCCAAGAAGACGCCGATCGCGGACATCCGCGCGCTGCTGAAGAAGGAGGAGACGGTCCAGCCGCCGGAGTGGTTCCAGGCGATGCTCACCCAGGGCGTGCTGCTGCTGAACGCGGCGCTCACCGCCAGCGCCGACGGTTCGATGGGCCCGGACGTGCACACCGGGTTCTGGCGGCCGGTGGCGGAGCGGATAGTCGAGGAGATCCTCCGGGCCAAGCAGCAGGCGGCGGAGGAGGACCGGGGAGTCGTCTTCGCCTGGTGGGGTGCGCACGCGCGCAGCCTGAAGAGCGTCGTGAAGCGGTTGGAGAAGAAGTACCCCGAGGTCGAGGTCCGGCACATCGACCACGCCAACCCGGCGGCCCAGGGGGACATCTTCTGCGACAACGACCACTTCGCCACGGTGAACGCCGCCCTCGCCTCGCTCGGCGCGGACCAGATCGACTGGCTCCCGAGCAAGGGCTGGAACGCCGCCGCGGCGCAGGGCGGTGACGCGGACGGCGGCGTCGCCGAGCGGATGGGCGCGTTCATCGCCTCCACCATGGAACTGCACCAGCTCTACCTGGACCGGCTCGCGAGCGTCAAGGACGAGGGGCTCGAACTCCCGGCGATCAGCGGGGTGTTCGACACGCCGCTGATGGACTTCCGGGAGGCCGTGGCCCCGGTCGCCGGACTGCTCCGCGGCCTGGACCGGCACGTCGCGCTCTCGCACGAGTTCGGTCGGCGGCGGGCGGAGGAGGGGGCGGCCTCCGGCCTGTCCGCGGACGCGATCGCCGCGCTGTACCTGTACACCTGCGAGTCCGCGTTCTACCGGGAGATCAACGCGGTGCTGCGCTCCCCGGACCGCGGCCGGCTCGTCCCGTACCTGCCGTACCTGCGGCTGCTGTTCGCGGCGGTGGCGCAGTTGCCGGTGCGCACCGAACCGCTCTGGCGCGGGGTGTCGCTGGACCTGCGCCGGCAGTACCCGCTCGGACGGACGGTGACGTGGTGGGGCGTGTCGTCCTGCACGTCCGAGCTCGGCGTGGCGAAGTCGTTCCTCGGCAGCCGGGGCAAGCGGACGCTGTTCGAGGTGCGGCCGCTGCGCGCCACGGGCATCCAGCGGTTCTCGGCGTTCACCGGGGAGGAGGAGTACATCCTGCTGCCCGGCACCCAGTTGGAGGTCACGGACGTGCAGGCGCAGCGCGGCGGGCTGTGCACCGTGACGCTGACCGAGATCGCGGAGGGGCCGCTGGTGTCCTGAGAACCTCCGTTCCGGCCCGGTCGAATGCCCTGACCGAGTCAGCTGCTCCACGCCCGCCCCGCTCCCGGCCCCGCAAGCGGCCGCCCGAATCGCTGCCGGAGGTCAGAACACCCGGCGCAGCCAGCCGTGCCGGTCCTCCGCCCGTCCGTACTGGACGTCCAGGAGGTGCTCGCGGAGGGCGAAGGTCTTTGCTGGAGCACCTCTTCCCGGACGCGATCCTCGCGGACCCCCAGGACGCCGCCGTGTTCGGCCTCAACGCCTTCTCGGACGGCCACAACGCGGTCCTGCCGCAGGCGGCCACAGGCCTGACCGAGCGCCTGCGGGAGCGGGGCTTCAACCCGATCGGGGTGGACACCACCGAGCTCCTCAAGGCCGGCGGCGCCGTCAAGTGCTGCACCCTCGAGCTGCGCCCGTAGGGCATCCCATGCTGGTACGCGCCCCCGTGCCGGCACGCCCGCCCGGTCCGGCCGGCGGGCCGGCGGTTCCGACTCGTTGACGGACCGCTGACCAGCTCCTTAGGGTAAACGGGGCGATCGTTCCGATATGTCCGTCCGAGTCGGCAGCGGTCGCCCCGAGGAGAGGAGCAGTCGTGACGTCCCAGGAGTCCGCGCCGCCGATGCGCGCCGACGCGCGCCGCAACCGGGCTCGGGTGCTGGAGGCCGCGCAGGCCGCCTTCGCCACTGACGGCCTGCTGGTCCCACTGGACGAGATCGCCCGCCGGGCCGGGGTCGGCGCCGGGACGGTGTACCGGCACTTCCCGACCAAGGAGGCGCTGTTCGACGCGGTCATCCTGAACCGGATGGAGGGCCTGGTGCGACAGGCCCGCGAACTGGCCGGCGCCGGGCGGGACGACGAGGCGCTCTTCGAGTTCATCACCCACGTCGCGCGGGAGAGCGCGGCCAAGAAGGACCTGATCGACGCGCTCGCCGGCGCCGGCATCGACGTCTCGGCGAACCTCGCCGGGATCAACCGGGACCTGCGCTCGGCCATCGAGGAGCTGCTGGCGAGGGGGCAGCGGGCCGGTGCGGTCCGGTCGGACGTCGGCATCGACGCCCTGATGGCGCTGCTGCGGGGCATCGTCCTTGCCGGAGACCGGGAGCGGGACGACAAGCCGCTGATGGAGCGCGTGCTAAGCGTCCTGTGTGACGGGCTCCGGGCCACCGCGGCCCGCTGAGGCTCCGCCGCGCAGCAGCGGAACGCCCGCCCCGTTTCATGGACAACCGGGGCGGGCGTTCCGTATATTCGAACCGGGGCGATGGTTCCGGTTGAGTGTGGTCCCGGCGCTGCCCTGCCTCCCCATCACATTCCCGATCCGGCAAGGGAGTTCCCATGTCCGATGAGCAGCAGTGGTCCGCGGTCGAGGTCTTCCAGCGCTTCCTCGAGGCCTCGGTGAACAACGACTGGGACGCGGTGGCCGACAGCTACGCCGAGGACGTCGTCGTGGAGATCCCGTTCGCCCCGCCGGGCGTGCCGGTCGCCACCCGGGGCCGGGAGGTCCTGCGCGCCCGCTTCCACGGCGCCGCCGGCATCCGCCGGTTCACCGGCTCCTCGGACGTCGTCATCACCCGGAGCGACGACCCTGAGGTCATCTTCGCCGAGTACCAGCTCCTCGGCGCCGCGGTGGCGACCGGCAAGGCCTTCGCCTCCCGCTACGTGATGAGGCTGACCGTCCGCGACGGCCTGATCGTGCACTCCCGCGACTACGGCAACCCGATCGCCACCGCCGTGGCGCTGGACCGGGTCCCCGAACTGCTCGCGGCACTGACGAACAACCAGGGCAGCCAGGGTGATCAAGGGTGACCAGGGCGGCCGGGGCGACTGAACGCCTCGTCCTGGTCGCCGAGTCGGCCCCGGGGGACGTCCGCACCCCGGGGCCGACGGCCGTCCCGCCGGGCGCCCCTGTCCGGCCGCCGGTGGCGTCCGCCAGGGCGCGAACGGCACCGGCGTGCGCCGGGCGTGACGTTCACGAATCAATGACACTGGGTAGTCGACTGAGTGCGCAAGGTGGCCGAGTGGTGGGTGATGCAGAGAGCGAGCGACGATGTCGGAACACGAGGAGTGCGGCGCGCGGGCCGAGGCGGAGGGCCTGGCGGGGCGACGCGTGCCGCCGCAGGGCAGACGTGGTGAGGCCGGGGAGGCGGAGGAGGCCGAACCCGGGAGACCGCCCGGACCGCAGGCGCCGCCGCCCGGGGCGGGGAGCGGGGCGGGGAGCGGGCGCGGCGGCGACGCGGCGGTCCGCTGGCCCGACCTGATGCTGCCGCTGCTGCGCACCCCGACCACCGCCCGTCCCCTGGTCGAGGAGGACCTCGGCGCCGGAGCGGACGAGCCGGGGCCCGCCGAGGTGGCCGCGGTGCTGGATCTGGCGCTGCTGGTGGGCGAGTTGATGCTGGCCTGCGGGGAGGCCGCGGAGGGCGTCGAGGCGGCGATGCTCGCCGTGGCGCGGACGTACCGGGCCCGGCCCTGCGATCCCCAGGTCACCTTCACCCGGGTGGCGATCTCCTACCAACAGGGCCCGGGCGAGCCACCGGTGACGGCCGAGCGGACGGTGCACCACCCGGGCGGGGACTACGCGGGGCTGGCGGCACTGTTCCGGCTGGTCACCGAGATCACTGCGGGCGGGCTCGCCGTGGACGCCGCCCACCGTCGGCTCCGGGCCGTGCGCCGGCACCGGCGGCACTACCCGGTGTGGGCCCTGGTGCTGTCCTCAGGCCTGCTGGCCGGCGTCGCGACACTGCTGATCGGCGGCCGGGCCGACGCCCGGGCCTGGCTGGTGTTCGTCTGCGCCGTCGTCGCGGCGATGGCCGGCAACCGACTCGCGGCGCTGGTCGGGCGGCACGACCTGCCGGAGTTCTACCGGATCGCGACGGCCGCGACCCCGGCGGCGGTGGTCGGCATCCTGATGTCCTTCAACCAACTGCACCTGCGCGGCTCGGTGGTGATCACCGGCGGGCTGTACGCGCTGCTGCCCGGCTGGCCGATGGTGGCGGCGGTGCAGGACGGCCTCGCGGGCTTCTACCTCACCGCCGCCGCGCGGCTGCTGGAGGTGCTGTACCTGTTGGCGGGCGTGGTGGTCGGGGTGATGTCCGTGCTCTACGTCGGGGTCAACAACGGCGCCGACCTGGCCGCCCAGAGCGTGCCGACGTCGCTGTCGAACCCGCCCCTCCAACTGGCGGCGGCGATCCTGCTCGCCCTGGCCTTCGCGGTGCTGCTCAACACCGAGCGGGCCACGCTGCCGGCCGTCCTGGTCAACAGCGTGGCGGGCTGGACGACGTACGCCGTGCTGGTCGACGCCGGCGGGGAGCCGATCATGGCCACCGGCCTCGCCGCCGTGCTGGTGGGCCTGTCCGGCCAGCTCATGGCGCGCTACCGGGGCAGTTCCGCGCTGCCGTTCGTCACCGCCGCCCTGGGGCCGCTGCTGCCCGGTGCGCTGCTGTACTTCGGGCTGCTCGCGTTCGTCCGGGGCGAACCGGAGACCGGGCTGAGCGGCCTCGGACGGGCCACGGCCACGGCGATGGCCCTCGCGATCGGCGTGAACCTGGGCCGGGAGGCGGCCCGGCTCTTCCTCCCGGCCACGGGCGCGCCGCCGCCCGCCCGCCGGCGCGGGGGGCGCCACCGCCGCTGAGATCCGACCGCCGGCACGGGCATGAACGCGCGGGACCCGGTTGGACGGGTGGGGCAAACGCCTCCGATCGGAAGGCCGTGGCCGACCTCTCCCACCCGCCCGCAGCACCGGCCGAGCCCCGGCCGGAGGGCGACTGCCGCACCCCCGCGGGCGCGCTCCCCTTCCCTGCCCGCCCTCGGGAACGGCACCGCCGCGAGGAAACGGGAGGAAGCGGCGAAGGCCGTCTGTGCCGGGTGTGCGGTCCGGGTGGAGTGCCGTCGGTCCGCGCTCGCGGCGCGGGAACCGTACGGCGTCCGGGGCGGGCTGACCGCCGCCGAGCGCCGCGCCCTGTTCACCGGCGATCCCTCCCCGTCGGCCGCCTGACGCCTGACGCCTGACACCTGGCGTTTGAAAATCGCAGGTCGTGGGCCGATCGGGGTTTGGCAGGCCCCGGCGGCGGTAGACGCGGCTCATGGGTACGGCCGGAGAGGTGACGGCTCCGCCGCCCCAGGGACGGCTGACGGCGCCAGGCGCGCCGTGGCCGGCCTTCCCGATCGCCGTCCCCGTCATCCTCAAGGAGGACATCGTGCTCATTCTCGGCGTCATCCTGCTCGTCGTCGGCTTCCTCCTCGGGCTTCCGATCCTGTGGACGATCGGCATCATCCTGGTCGTGATCGGCTTCGCCCTCTGGCTCGCGGGGGCCGTCGGACACGCCATCGGTGGCCGTCGCCACTACTACTGACCAGCCCGAGCAGTCGCACACGACCGCGCCGGTACGGACAGCCGTCCGTACCGGCGCAAGGTCATGTCCTTCCGGTCAGGGCGCCCCGGCTCAGGGCGCCACGGCGTCCGCCGCCGGCGGCTCCGGCTGCTCGTCGTCGGCCGTCCCGGCCTTCCGCCGGACGTCGGCGGGGGTGGGGGCGGTGATCGACCGCTCCTCGGCGGACCGCTCCCGGTCCCCGACCTCCCCCTGCGCCTTCTCCCGGACGTCGCCCGGGGTCGGGGCGGTGATCGACCGCTCCTCGGCGGACCGCTCCCGGGTGGGTTCGTCCGGCTGGGTCCCGTTGTCGTCACGCGTGGTCATGGCTCGCTCCCCTTCCGAGGCGTCGGCGGCTGGACGCCCCGGCGGGTGCCCGGAAACGCGGTCCCGAACCGTCGGACGGACGGAACCGCGAGCGAGCCGGCGCCCACCTCGCACGGCCAGGGGCCTGAACGCGTGCGCGGGCCCATTGACTGCTCCGGCCCCGGTGACCGATGCTGCTGCAGACTAAGCAAGCGCTTGGTCACGGCGGGAGCCGATCGATGCCCGGCGCCTTCGAGGTGCCCGGACCGTCCGGGCGCGGCTCGCCGCCGATGCCCCGGACCCCTCGAAAGGCAGGCCCCGCCGTGACCTCCCCGCTGCTCTCCCGCCGCGATCTCGACTTCCTGCTGTACGAATGGCTGGACGTCCAGTCGCTCACCGGGCGGCCGCGCTACGCCGACCATTCGCGCGAGACCTTCGACGCAGCCCTGGACCTCAGCGAGCAGGTCGCCACCCGGCACTTCGCGCCGCACAACAAGCGGAACGACGCCGAGGAGCCGCGCTTCGACGGCGAGCGGGTCCACATCATCCCCGAGGTCAAGGAAGCGCTGACCGTCTTCGCCGGCACCGGCCTGCTCGGCAGCGCCATGGACTACGAGATCGGCGGCGCCCAGCTGCCCTGCGTCGTCGCCAACGCCTGCTTCGCCTGGTTCCAGGCCGCCAACCCGGGCACCGCGGCCTATCCGTTCCTGACCGTGGGCAACGCCAACCTGCTGCTGGCGCACGGCAGTGGCGAGCAGATCGAGACCTACGTCCGGCCCATGGTGGAGGGGCGGTTCTTCGGCACCATGTGCCTGTCGGAGCCGCAGGCCGGATCCTCGCTCGCCGACCTGCGCACCCGGGCCGAACCGCAGGCCGACGGCACGTACCGGCTGTTCGGCAACAAGATGTGGATCTCGGGCGGCGAGCACGAACTGTCCGAGAACATCGTCCACTTGGTGCTGGCCCGGATTCCCGGTGGACCGCCCGGGGTGAAGGGCCTGTCGCTGTTCATCGTGCCCAAGGTGCTGGTCGGCGCGGACGGCGCGCTCGGCGAGCGCAATGACGTCGTCCTGGCCGGGCTCAACCACAAGATGGGCTTCCGCGGCACCACCAACACGCTGCTCAACTTCGGCGAGGGCGTGCACCGGCCGGGCGGCCAGCCCGGCGCCGTCGGGCACCTCGTCGGCGAACCGCACCACGGGCTGGCCTACATGTTCCACATGATGAACGAGGCCCGGACCGGCGTCGGCCTCGGCGCCACCGCGCTCGGCTACACCGGCTACCTGCACGCCCTCGACTACGCCCGCACCCGCCCCCAGGGCCGTCCCGTCACGGCGAAGGCGGCCGGCGGTCCGCAGGTGCCGATCATCGCCCACGCCGACGTGCGCCGCATGCTGCTGGCCCAGAAGGCCTACGCGGAAGGGGCGTTGGCCCTGGTGCTGTACTGCGGCCGACTCCTCGACGAGGAACGCACCGGCGCCTCGCCCGAGGACCGCTCCCGTGCCAAGCTGCTGCTGGACGTCCTCACGCCCATCGCCAAGAGCTGGCCCTCCCAGTGGTGTCTGGAAGCCAACAACCTCGCCATCCAGGTGCACGGCGGCTACGGCTACACCCGCGAGTACAACGTCGAGCAGTTCTACCGCGACAACCGGCTCAACCCCATCCACGAAGGCACCCACGGCATCCACGGGCTCGACCTGCTCGGCCGCAAGGTCGTCATGGACGGCGGAGCGGGGCTGCGCCTGCTCGTCGAGACCGTCTCGGCGACCACCGAACGGGCCAAGGCCGCCGGCGGCGACGCCGCCGAGTACGCGGCGCGGCTCGTGGAAGCCGTCCAGCGCATCGTCTCGGTCACCAAGCGCCTGTGGGGAACCGGCGACCCGGAAACGGCCCTCGCCAACGCCAGCACCTACCTCGAAGCGGTCGGCCACACCGTCGTCGCCTGGCTCTGGCTGGAACAGTTCCTCGCCGCCGAAGCCGGCAACGAGCCCTTCCACGAGGGCAAGCGGCACGCCTGCCGGTTCTTCTACCGCTACGAACTCCCGAAGACCGAGGCCCAGTTCCAGCTCCTGGAGAGCCTGGACCGCACCACGGTCGAGATCCCCGACGACGCGTTCTGAACCCTGGCCGGCCGCTGCCGGTGCGGGCGGTGAGGAGGACGCCGGCGAGGGCGGTGAATCGGCCGCCGGCCGATCTTCCTGTTGGAAGTTGTTGACTGATGGTGATTCAAGCCTCATGCTTTGGCGCGATCGATCACAATCCCCCATCCTCACCCCCCGCGGGAGACGATCATGAGCCTTCGGTGCCTGTCGCGAACATGCCAGGCCTTCGGCGCGACCCTGCTCCTGTTACTCGGTCCGTCCGCCGCCCACGCCGCAGCGCCGGCCGCCGGCACGTCCGGCACCTCCGTCGCGCCCGTCACGGCCATCACCCTCGACGCCACCAAGCCCGGCCTGACCTTCGACGGCGTCGGCGCGATCTCCGGCGGCGGCGGCAACTCCCGCCTGCTGGCCGACTATCCGGAGCCGCAGCGCAGCCAACTGCTCGACTACCTGTTCAAGCCCGGCTACGGCGCCTCGCTGCAGGTGCTGAAGCTGGAGATCGGCGGCGACACCAACTCCACCGACGGCGCCGAACCCAGCATCGAGCACACCAAGGGCACCGTCGACTGCAACCAGGGCTACGAGTGGTGGCTGGCCGAGCAGGCCCAGGCCCGCAACCCGGACATCAAGTTCTACGGCCTGACCTGGGGCGCTCCCGGCTGGATCGGCAACACCGGCAGCGGCGGCAACTTCTGGTCCCAGGACACCGTCGACTACCTGATGTCCTGGATGGGCTGCGCTGCCCAGCACCACCTGAACGTCTCCTACCTGGGCGGGTGGAACGAGCGCGGCTTCAACGCCGCCTGGTACGAGAACCTCAAGAGCGCGCTGGTCTCGCACGGCTACGCTGCCACCAAGGTCGTCGCCGCCGACGACACCTGGGCCGTGGCCGACGCCATGGCCACCGATCCGGCGTTCAAGAACGCCGTGGACGTCGTCGGCGTCCACTACCCCTGCGGCTACATGAGCAACTTCAGCAGCTGCCCCAGCACGGCCAACGCCCGGGCGCTCGGCAAGCCGCTGTGGGCGAGCGAGAACGGCTCCGAGGACGCCAACGACGGCGCCGGCGCGGTCGCCCGTGGGATCAACCGCGACTACCTCGACGGCAAGATGACCTCCTTCATCAACTGGCCGGTCATCGCCGCGCTCTACCCCAACCTGTACTTCTCCACCGACGGCATGTCGATCGCCAACCAGCCATGGTCCGGCAACTACACGATCGGCAAGACCACCTGGGTCACCGCGCACACCACCCAGTTCGCCAAGCCGGGCTGGCACTACATCGACTCCGCCGGCGGCTACCTCGGCGGCGCGCGCACCAACGGCAGCTACGTCACCCTGAAGTCCACCGACAACAGCGACTACAGCACCGTCATCGAGACCATGGACGCCACCGCCGCCCAGAGCGCGAGCTTCACCGTCACCGGCGGCCTGTCCACCGGCCAGGTCCACGTCTGGTCCACCGACCTGACCTCCACCAACCCCGCCAACTGGTTCGTCCACACCCAGGACCTCACCCCGGTCAACGGCCGCTACGCCCTCACCCTCCAGTCCGGCCGCGTCTACACCGTCACCACCACCAGCGGCCAGGGCAAGGGCACCGCCACCCCGCCGGCCACCGCCCCGCTCGGGCTGCCCTACGCGGACGACTTCGAGACCCCGGCCACCACGACCTCCCCGAAGTACTTCACCGACATGAACGGCGCCTTCCGGACCGCGGCCTGCGGCGGCGGCCGCACCGGCACCTGCCTGAGCCAGATGGCCCCGACCACGCCGATCCGCTGGACCGACGAGAAGTACGACGCCCCGTACACCATGATGGGCGACGGCAGCTGGTCCAACTACACCGTCACGGCCGACGCCCTGTTCGAGCAGTCCAGCACCGTCGAACTCCTCGGCCGGGTCAACCAGCAGGGTCGCAACAACAACGGACTGAACGCCTACCACCTGCGGGTCAGCGACACCGGCGCCTGGTCCATCGACAGGAGCGACACCAGCTGGAACTTCACCACCCTCGCCGCCGGCACCACCACCAGCCCGCTCGGCACCGGCAGCTGGCACACCCTCGCGCTGTCGATGCAGAACAGCACGCTCACCGCGAGCATCGACGGCGTCGCCGTGGGCAGCGCCACCGACGGCGCCTTCACCAACGGCCAGGCCGGACTCGGTGTGACGGACTACCGCACCGACCAGTTCGACAACTTCGCCCTGACCCCCGGCACGCCCACCACCCACACCGGCCCGATCACCTCGGCCCTGCCCGGCAAGTGCGCCGACGCCTCGGACCCCACCGCCGTACAGCTCTGGGACTGCGACGGCGGCGCCGCACAGATCTGGACCCGCACCAACGGCACCCTCACCCACGACGGCAAGTGCCTCGACGTCACCGGCCAGGGCACCGCCAACGGCACCCCGGTCGAACTGTGGGCCTGCAACGGCGGCGCCAACCAGCAGTGGACGCCCCAGTCCGACGGCACGCTGAAGAGCACCCAGTCCGGCCGCTGCCTCGACGACCCGGCGGCAGCCACCGCCAACGGCACCCGGCTGGAGATCTGGGACTGCAACGGCGGCGCCAACCAGCGCTGGACCCTGCCGTAGTACCTCCGGGCGCCGTGCGCCCGCCCGCTCCCAGGGCGCTGCACACGGCGCCCGGGTCAGCACGTCAGTCGGCCCGGTCGGGGGAGCACCCTGACCGGGCCGAACGCCCATGTGCCGTCAACCGACTTGCTGTCAGGGCTACTTGACGGTGTCGATGGAACCCACCGCACGGCCGACTCCGATGCGGACCCGGCCGCTACGGCCCGTTCCTAGACGTGGTGGACGTCGACCCCCTGGGCGGCGGACCGCTCGACGAGTTCGTCACCACCGCGCCGGGTGGGACGAGCGCGGCGGCGGCCTTGGCGAGGCGCTGCTTCTCCCCGGCCTGGCGCGCGGTCTTGTAGCGGAGCGGCAGGTCGTACGCGACTCCGCTCAGGATCGCGCCACCGCGCGTGCGGACCAGCAGCCGCCGACGGGCGCGCTCGTCCATGTCCCGTCGCGCGGTGGCCGGGGAGACCTCCAGCAGTTCGGCGGCCGTCGCCACATCGATCCGGCCCCGGCCGCCCAGGATTTCGAGCAGGCGGGACCACCGGTCGTGCGGGCCCATCGTCACTCCGCCGATCCGGATGTTTCGATCACGAGCCAGTCGCTGCCGATCGGATCGGCGTGCGAGCGGCACGTTACGCCTTCTGTGCTCAGTATTGCTCATAGATGACGCATTAAGCTATGAATGGATCAGTTTCAAGCATCCGCTTGCGATCCGAGCGGACGTCCCGAGCGGACGTCCCGAGCGGACGTCCCGAGCGGACGTCCCGGGCGGACCGACGCCCGAGTACCGACCGAACCCCCGCGCCCCTATCGAGGAGAGCCCTGGATGAGTCACGTCGAGCAGGAGATCGCCAGCCAGCCGGAGTGCTGGCGCCGTGCGCTGGAGCTGGAGCCCGCAGGCCTTCCGGAGCAGGGCGAGCGGGTGGCCGTGATCGGCTGCGGCACGTCGCTGTACATCGCCCAGGCGTACGCGTCGCTGCGTGAATCCGCCGGCCTGGGGGAGACCGACGCGTTCGCGGCCTCCGAGTTCCCGGCCGCCCGCGGCTACGACCGGCTGGTCGCGATCAGCCGTTCCGGCACGACGACCGAGGTGCTGGCCGCCCTCGCCCGTGCCGACCACATCCCGAGCACGGCGCTCACCGGTGACCTCGACACGCCGATCCGTACGGCCGCGGACACCGTGGTGGACCTCTCGTTCGCGGACGAGAAGTCGGTGGTGCAGACCCGCTTCGCCACCACGGCGCTGGCGCTGCTGCGCGGCCACCTGGGCCTGGCCCCGGCCGACCTGCCCGAGCAGGCCGCGCGGGCACTGGTCGAGCCGCTGCCCGAAGGCGCCGTCGCCGCGGGCCAGTTCACGTTCGTGGGCACCGGCTGGACGGTCGGCCTGGCCAACGAGGCGGCGCTCAAGCTCCGCGAGGCGTCCGGTGTCTGGACCGAGTCCTACCCGGCGATGGAGTACCGGCACGGCCCGATCAGCATCGCCGCCCCGGGCCGGGTGGTCTGGTTCTTCGGTGAACCGCCGGCCGGGCTGCTGGAGCAGGTCCAGGGCATCGGCGCGATCACCTCGGTGAGCGCCCTGGACCCGCTGGCCGATCTGGTGCGCGCCCAGCGCCTGGCCGTGGAGCTGGCCGAGGCCGGCGGCCTGGACCCCGACCGGCCGCGCAACCTGACCCGCTCCATCGTGCTGGCCCAGCCGTGACGACCGTGATCGCCCTCGATGTCGGCGGCACCTACGTCAAGGGCGGCGTGGTCGGCGAGGACGGCGTTCTGCGCGGCCGGGACCGCTGGTTCACCGGCGCCGAGCGCGGCCCGGACGCGGTGCTGGGGACGGTGCTGGCGGCGGCCCGCGTGCTGGCCGACCGGCACCGCCCGGCCGCGGCGGGCATCGCGGTGCCCGGCATCGTCGACGAGGCGGCGGGCACCGCGATCCTCGCGGCCAACCTCGGTTGGCGCCGACTGCCGGTCCGGGACTGGCTCGCGGAGGAACTGGGCCTGCCGGTGGCGCTGGGCCACGACGTGCGGGCCGGCGGCCTGGCCGAGGCCCGCGTCGGGGCCGGCCGTGGCAGCCGGGACTTCCTCTTCGTCCCGGTCGGCACCGGCATCGCGGCGGCGCTGATGTCCGACGGGCAGGCGGTGACCGGCAGCCACGTACGGGCCGGCGAGCTCGGACACCTGGTGGTCCGGCCCGGCGGCCGGCCGTGCCCCTGCGGCGGCCGGGGCTGCCTGGAGACCGTCGCCTCCGCGGCCGCCGTCGCTCGCCGCTACACCGCCGCCACCGGGGAGGGCGGGGTCACCGCCAAGGACGTCGGCGAGCGCGCCGCCGCCGGGGACCAGGCCGCCCTCACGGTCTGGAACGAGGCGATCGAGGCGCTCGCCGACGCCCTGGCCGCCGCCGTCACGCTGCTCGACCCCGAGCGGATCGTGATCGGCGGCGGCCTCGCCCGGGCCGGCGACCCGTACTTCACGCCGCTGCGCGCGGCGCTCGCCGAGCGGCTCACCTTCCAGACGGTGCCGCGGATCGTCCCGGCCGAACTCGGTCACGAGGCCGGCTGCCACGGCGCCGCCCTCCTCGGCCACGATCTGCTGCGGCGGAAGGCCGGCCGGTGATCCTGACCGTCACGCTCAACGCCGCGCTCGACGTCACCTACCGGATCGGCCGGCTGCGCCCGCAGGGCAGCAACCGGGTGCGCGCGACGGCCGAGCGGGCGGGCGGCAAGGGCGTCAACGTCGCCCGCGTCCTGCACGCCCTCGGCCGGCCGACCGCCGTCACCGGGCTGGTCGGCGGGCTCACCGGCCAGGCGATCCGCGGTGAACTCGCCGCCGCGGGTCTGGCCGACCGCATGCTGGCGATCGAGGGCGAGTCCCGGCGGACCGTGGCCGTGGTCGAGGAGAGCGTCGGGGACACCACGATCCTGCTCGAACCCGGCCCGGTGGTCGGGGCCGAGGAGTGGGCAGGCTTCCTCGACCACCTCGCCGCGCTGCTGCCGCAGGCCGCGGCGGTGGTCCTCTCCGGCAGCCTGCCGCGCGGCGTCCCCGACGACGCCTACGCGCAGCTGCTCGGCCTCGCGCACGCCCGCGGCGTCCCGGCGGTGCTCGACGCCGACGGACCGGTCCTGCGCGCGGGGCTGCCGGCCGGACCGGACCTGGTCAAGCCGAACGCCGACGAACTCGCCGCCGCCACCGGGCTGACGGACCCCGTCGCCGCCGCCGGTGCGCTGGTCGACGCCGGAGCCGGGGCGGTGGTCGCATCACTCGGCCCCGACGGCCTCATCGCCGTGACACCGCAGGGGAGTTGGCGAGCCCGCTCGCCCGAACGGCTGGCCGGCAACCCCACCGGCGCCGGCGACGCCGCGGTCGCCGCACTCACCCTGGGCCTGGTCACCGGCACCCCGTGGGTCGACCGGCTCGCCGAGGCCGTGGCACTCTCCGCGGCCGCCGTCGCCGCACCGCTGGCCGGTGACTTCGACCCTGCCGTCCACCGGGCGCTGCGGCCCCGGGTGGACGTCCAACCACTCCACCGTCCGAGGAGTTCCTGATGCCCCTGGCCGGAACCGGCGCCCTCGTCACCCCCGCGGCGGACGCCGCGCGCGGGGTGGGCGCCTTCAACGTCATCCAGCTCGAACACGCCCAGGCCATCGTGGCGGGCGCCGAGGCCGCCGACGCCCCGGTGGTCCTGCAGTTGAGCCAGAACGCCGTCCGCTACCACGGCGCGCTCGCCCCGATGGCCTCCGCCGTGCTCGCCACCGCCCGCACCGCCGCCGTGCCGGTCGCGGTCCACCTCGACCACGCGACCTCCGCCGACCTGGTGGCCGAGGCCGTCGAACTCGGCTTCTCCTCGGTCATGTTCGACGCCTCCGTGCTGCCGTACGAGGAGAACGTCCGCGCCACCGCCGAGGTGGTCGCCCGCTGCCACGCGGCAGGAGTGTGGGTGGAGGCCGAACTCGGCGAGGTCGGCGGCAAGGACGGGGTGCACGCTCCCGGCGCCCGCACCGACCCCGCCGAAGCGGCCGGCTACGTCGCCGCCACCGGTGTCGACGCCCTCGCCGTGGCCGTCGGGACCTCCCACGCCATGCTCACCCGCGATGCCGTCCTCGACTTCGACCTGATCGCCGAACTGCGCGCGGCCGTCCCCGTCCCGCTGGTCCTGCACGGCTCCTCCGGCGTGGCAGACGAACACCTGACCCGTGCGGTCGAGCGCGGCATGACCAAGGTCAACATCGCCACCCACCTCAACCAGGTCTTCACCGGCGCCGTGCGGCGCACTCTCGACGCCGACCCGTCGCTCGTCGACACCCGCCGCTACCTCGGCTCCGGACGCGCGGCCATGGCGGCGGAGGTCACCCGGCTGCTGGGCGTCCTCAAGGCGGCCTGACCATGCTGAACGAGGCCCGTCCCGGGTGGGGCGGGCCTCGCTGTCGTGCTGTCCGGGGCGCGGTTCAGGCGGACTTGACGGTGGCGAACTTCTCGCCGCCGAGGACCCATCGGCCCTGGCGCATCACGGCGACCAGGTCGTAGCCGGTGGAGTCGACCACGACCAGGTCGGCGAGCTTGCCGGTCTCCAGGGTGCCGATGGAGTCGGCGAGGCCGAGCAGCCGGGCCGGGGTGGTGGAGAGCGACTCGACGGCCTCGCCGAGGGTCAACTTCTGGACCTGGATGGCCCGTTGGAAGGCGCGGTCGAGCGTGAGGGTCGACCCGGCGATGGAGCTGCCATCGGGGAGCATCGCGACGCCGTCCTTGACCTCGACCTGGAGCGGGCCGAGTGGGTAGCGGCCGTCGCCCATGCCGGCGGCGCCCATGGCGTCGGTGATCAGGGCGACGCGGCCGGGCCCGGCGGTGCCGTAGGCGAGGTCGAGGACGGACGGGTGCAGATGTACTCCGTCGTTGATCAGCTCGACGGTGACCCGCTCGTCCTCCAGCAGCGCCACGACCGGGCCGGGGGCGCGGTGGCCGATGCCGGGCATGCCGTTGAAGAGGTGGGTGGCGACGCTCGCGCCGGCCTCTATCGCCTCCAGGGTGGTGGGGTAGTCGGAGTCGGTGTGGCCGACGGCGGCGATGACGCCGAGGTCGGCGAGCATGCGCACCGAGTCGAGGCCGCCGGGGAGTTC
>NZ_JBSFGK010000096.1:0-29713 GCF_053596495.1 Kitasatospora sp. NPDC001683 | reverse complement strand
ACATTCCGAACCCGGAAGCTAAGCCTCACAGCGCCGATGGTACTGCAGGGGGGACCCTGTGGGAGAGTAGGACGCCGCCGAACAATTCTTCAGAAGAACCCCCCATCCGGATTCCGGATGGGGGTTCTTCGCGTTTCCGGGCCGTTCGTCTCGCTATTCGTCTCGGTTCGAAAGCGCCAGCTTGAAGCCGAGGTGCGACGGCACGAAGCCCAGCCGTTCGTAGAAGCGGTGCGCGTCCGTGCGGGTCGCGTCGGAGGTGAGCTGGACGAGGTCGGCGCCGAGTTCGCGGGCGCGTTCGACGGCCCACCGGATCAGTTCGGTGCCGAGTCCGCTGCCGCGTTCGTCGGCGTGGACGCGGACGGCCTCGATGATCGCGCGGGTGGCGCCGGTCCGGGAGAGGCCGGGGACGAGGGTGAGTTGCAGGGTGCCGATGGTGCGGCCGGCGCGTTCGGCGACGACCAGGTGCTGGTGCGGGTCGCCGTCGATGCGGGTGAAGGCGGCGCGGTACGGGGTGAGGTCGGCGGGGGTCTCGCGGGTGGCGCCGAGTGGGTCGTCGGCGAGCATGGCGACGATCGCCGGCAGGTCGGCCTCGGAGGCCCGTCGGATCGTCAGAACGGCCGTTTCAGTCATGATCGGAGAATAGAGGGCCCTGGTTGCTCGACCACCCTTGTCTACGCCCGTAGCGCGCCCTTCACGGCCCTTCTGGAGCGATTCCTGGTCATGTCCCGGGCGCGGCGCTGGTGATGACGGCGAAGACGGCGCCGTGCGGGTCGAGCAGCTGGGCGAGGCGCCCGACGCCGTGCACGTCGGTTGCCGGGATCCGGACCGTGGCGCCGAGCTGTTCGGCGATGGCGAGGCTGGCGTCCACGTTGGGGACCTCGAAGTAGGGGAGCCAGTGCGAGCCGGTGCCGCGCGCGGTGTGCTCGGGGCCGAGCTGCATGATGCCGCCGTGGGCGTCGTCGGTGCCGCCGCCGGCCGGGGTGAGGACGGTGTACAGCACCTCGCCGAACGGGACGTCCTGCTCCTGCCAGCCGAAGACCGCGCGGTAGAAGGCCTTGGCCTGGTCGGCGTCGACGCTGTAGCACTCGGCCCAGCAGAGGCTGATCTCGTCGTTGACCAGGTCCAGGCCGCGGGTGTCGTGCGGCTGCCAGACGGCGAAGTCGGCGCCGGTCGGGTCGGTGTAGCCGGCCATCCGGCCCGCGGTGAAGACGTCGAAGGGGGCGAACCGCACGCGTCCGCCGGCCTGTTGGACGAGTTCGGTGGTGCGGTCGGCGTCGTCCGTGGCGAAGTACAGCGTCCAGCCGGGCGGGGTGCTGCCCTCGTCGGCGAGCGGGCCGAGGGCGGCGACGGTGCGGCCGTCGAGCTGGAAGAAGCCGTAGCCGCCGGCCTCGGGACCGGCCGAGTCGAAGGTCCAGCCGAACAGGGCGGCGTAGAAGTCGACGGAGGCCCGGGTGTCGGGGCTGCTCAGGTCGAGCCAGTCCGGGGAACCGGGGCGGAAGTCGGTGTTGAGCATGGCGGCACTGCTCCTCGGACGGGTCCCGTGCGGGCGCGGGCGCGGTCGACGACCCCTGGGGTCATACCAGCCTGGCACCTCGGCGGGGGCCCCGCACGGCGGGTCGGCACCGGGGCTGCCCCGGGTGCGCGGCCTTCCGGGGCGTCGGGGTTGTCCGCGCGGGGCGGTACGGTGCGTAACGGAATGGTCCACCCGTACCGGTCGAAGGGGGTTCCGGTGGGCAAGCAGGCGCAGTCGGGGCAGCAGGTGCCCCGCCAGCTCGCGCAGGTCGAGGGCGTGCTGGAGCGGATCACCTACGCCAACGAGGAGACCGGCTACACGGTGGCCCGGGTGGACACCGGGCGGGGCGGGAACGACCTGCTGACGGTGGTGGGCGCGCTGCTGGGGGCGCAGGTCGGCGAGTCGCTGCGACTGCACGGGCGGTGGGGCTCGCATCCGCAGTACGGGCGGCAGTTCACGGTGGAGAACTACACCACGGTGCTGCCGGCCACGGTGCAGGGCATCCAGCGGTACCTGGGATCGGGGCTGATCAAGGGGATCGGGCCGCGGTTCGCCGAGCGGATCGTGGAGCGCTTCGGGGTGGACACCCTGGAGGTGATCGAGAACGAGCCGGGCCGGCTGATCGAGGTGCCGGGGCTGGGGCCGAAGCGCACCAAGAAGATCGCCGCGGCCTGGGAGGAGCAGAAGGCCATCAAGGAGGTGATGGTCTTCCTGCAGGGGGTCGGGGTGTCGACCTCATTGGCGGTGCGGATCTACAAGCAGTACGGCGACGCCTCGATCGGGGTGGTGAGGAACGAGCCGTACAAGCTGGCGGCGGACGTCTGGGGCATCGGCTTCCTGACGGCGGACCGGATCGCCCAGGCGGTGGGGATCCCGCACGACAGCCCGGAGCGGGTGAAGGCGGGGCTGCAGTACGCGCTGTCGCAGAGCAGCGACCAAGGGCACTGCTACCTGCCGGAGGAGCGGCTGATCGCGGACGGGGTCAAGCTGCTGCAGGTGGACGTCGGGCTGGTGATCGACTGTCTGGCGGAGCTGGTCGCCGCCGAGGGCGTGGTGCGCGAGACGGTGCCGGGGGAGGCGGGCGAGCCGATCACCGCGGTCTACCTGGTGCCGTTCCACCGGGCGGAGATCTCGCTGGCCAACCAGCTGTTGCGGCTGCTGCGTTCGGATTCCGACCGGTTGCCGTGGTCCGCCGACGTGGACTGGCCGGTGGCCTTGGAGTGGCTGGCGAAGCGGACCGGGACGCAGCTGGCGCCGGAGCAGGAGCAGTCGGTGCGGCTGGCGCTGACCCGCAAGGTCGCGGTGCTGACGGGTGGCCCGGGCTGCGGCAAGTCGTTCACGGTGAAGTCGATCGTGATGATGGCGCTGGCCAAGCGGGCGAAGGTGGTGCTGGCGGCGCCGACCGGGCGGGCGGCTAAGCGGCTGGCGGAGCTGACCGGGGCGGAGGCCTCGACGGTGCACCGGTTGCTGGAGCTGAAGCCGGGCGGGGACGCCGCGTACGACCGGGACCGGCCGCTGGACGCGGATCTGGTGGTGGTGGACGAGGCCTCGATGCTGGACCTGATCCTGGCGAACAAGCTGGTCAAGGCGGTGCCGCCGGGGGCCCACCTGCTGTTCGTGGGGGACGTGGACCAGCTGCCCTCGGTGGGCGCCGGGGAGGTGCTGCGGGACCTGCTGGCGGAGGACGGGCCGATCCCGTCGGTGCGGCTGACCCGGATCTTCCGGCAGGCGCAGCAGTCGGGGGTGGTGACCAACGCGCACCGGATCAACGAGGGGAAGCCGCCGCTGACGGAGGGGCTGACGGACTTCTTCCTGTTCGTGGAGGACGACGCGGAGCGGGCGGCCGGTCTGACGGTGGACGTGGTGGCGCGCCGGATCCCGCAGAAGTTCGGCTTCGACCCGCGCCGGGACGTGCAGGTGCTGGCGCCGATGCACCGGGGTCCGGCCGGGGCGGGGAACCTGAACACGCTGTTGCAGGGGGCGGTGACGCCGGCCCGGGAAGGGCTGGCGGAGCGGCGCTTCGGCGGGCGGACGTTCCGGGTGGGGGACAAGGTCACCCAGATCCGCAACAACTACGACAAGGGGCGGAACGGCGTCTTCAACGGCACAGTTGGAGTGGTGACCGCCCTCAGTCCGGACGACCAGCGGCTGACGGTGCTCACCGACGAGGACGAGGAGGTGTCGTACGACTTCGACGAACTGGACGAGCTGGCCCACGCGTACGCGGTGACGATCCACCGCTCGCAGGGCAGTGAGTACCCGGTGGTGGTGATTCCGGTCACTATGTCCGCTTGGACGATGCTCCAGCGAAACCTGCTGTACACCGCTGTGACCAGGGCGAGGAAACTCGTGGTGCTGGTCGGGTCACGGAAGGCGATCGCGCAGGCCGTGAGGACCGTCAGTGCAGGTAGGCGGCATGCCGCGCTCGATCATCGACTTGCTTCTGGATGATTATCCAACAGGATGGTTGCCTCTAATGTTCTCTTGACGTGAAGAGATTTACGGCAGAGCCTAGGGTTGTGCCGATCTTGTCCGGTTCGTACCGGCTGCGGCGGCAGGTTTTGTAGGGGCGGGCCCTTCCGGGCCACCCCGGGTGCGCGACTGTCCTCCGGATGGGGGATGGTAGAGACAGTCAGGGCACCTTGGAAGAGGATTCATTTCGTCGGTGAGGAAGACGTGAGCGACAACTCGGTAGTACTGCGGTACCAGGACGGCGAGTACGAGTACCCCGTCGTCGAGAGCACTGCGGGCAACTCCGGCTTCGACATCTCGAAGCTGCTCCCGCAGACCGGCCTGGTCACCCTGGACAACGGCTTCGGTAACACCGCCGCGTACAAGTCCGCGATCACCTTCGTGGACGGTGACAACGGCATCCTGCGGTACCGCGGCTACCCGATCGAGCAGCTCGCAGCGCAGGGCGGCTTCATCGAGACCGCGTACCTCCTGATCAACGGCGAGCTGCCCAACGCGGACCAGCTGGCGGACTTCAACCGCGAGATCACCCAGCACACGCTGCTGCACGAGGACGTCAAGCGCTTCTTCCAGGGCTTCCCGCGGGACGCCCACCCGATGGCCATGCTGTCCTCGGTGGTCGGCGCGCTCTCCACGTTCTACCCGGAGAGCCACAACCCGTTCGACGCGGCCCAGCGCCACCTGTCGACCGTCCGCCTGCTGGCCAAGCTGCCGACGATCGCCGCGTACGCGTACAAGAAGGCGATGGGCCAGCCCTTCGTCTACCCGCGCAACGACCTGAGCTACGTCGAGAACTTCCTGCGGATGACCTTCGCCGTCCCGGCCGAGGACTACGAGCTCAACCCGGTCGTGGTCAACGCCCTGGACAAGCTGCTCATCCTGCACGCGGACCACGAGCAGAACTGCTCGACCTCCACCGTGCGCCTGGTCGGTTCCAGCCACGCCAACCTGTTCGCCTCGATCTCGGCGGGCATCTCGGCCCTGTGGGGCCCGCTGCACGGCGGCGCCAACCAGGCCGTGCTGGAGATGCTCGAGAGCATCCAGAAGGACGGCGGCGACGTCGACTCGTTCATCACGAAGGTGAAGAACAAGGAAGCCGGCGTCAAGCTGATGGGCTTCGGCCACCGCGTCTACAAGGCCTTCGACCCGCGCGCCGCCCAGGTCAAGCTGCTGGCGCACGAGGTCCTCGGCCAGCTCGGCAAGAGCGACGAGCTGCTGGAGATCGCGCTCAAGCTGGAGGAGCACGCCCTCAAGGACGACTTCTTCATCTCGCGCAAGCTGTACCCGAACGTGGACTTCTACACCGGCCTGATCTACCGCGCCATGGGCTTCCCGACCAGCATGTTCACCGTGCTGTTCGCCCTCGGCCGGCTGCCGGGCTGGATCGCCCACTGGCACGAGATGATCAACGACCCGACCAGCCGGATCGGCCGCCCGCGCCAGATCTACACGGGCACCGCGATCCGCGACTACGTCGAGCTCGAGCAGCGCTGACGTAGCACCGCACCGAAAGGGGCCCGGCCGCTGCTGAGCGGCCGGGCCCCTTCGCGCGTCCCCGCGCGGACCCGGCAGGGCCCGCGCGGGGACGGAACCGTACGGCGCACGACTCCGGGGCCGGCTGCGGCCGGGGACGGCCGCTCAAAGCGTCCCTGACCCGCCACGACCCCGGCGCCGTGCGCGAAGGCCGTCGAAAAGCACGACGACCGTCCCGGGGCCCGCCGGAGCCCCGTCGGCGACAGCTGCTGGAAGAGCGGGACACGTTGCCGTTAGCCGCGCCCCGTCCATCGGGAAAACTGCCGCACTACCAACCTAAGACGTATCAGGGTGCGAGAAGTTACGCCCGGGGGGTGTGAGCTGCCTCTCGCCACGCTCCGTAGGCGCTTGGTACCACGCCCATATCACACCTTCCCTCGCGCGCGACGTCACCCTCCCCGCAGTCACGGCAACCGAGCGTGATAGGAATCGTGGCATTCCGGTACGGACCGTCGCGCACCTCGTCGCGCGACGGCGGAACTGGGGAGGGAGTGCGCAGATGGCCAGGAACGTCGTCGTCACCGGCGGTGGTACGGGAATCGGGTACGAAGTCGCGCGGCGGTTCGCCGAGGCGGGCGAGCACGTGGTGATCGTCGGTCGCCGTCGGGCGGTCCTGGAGAAGGCTGCGGCCGACCTCGGGCCGAACGTCACCCCGCTGGTGTGCGACCTCGCCGACCCGGACGGGGTGGAGGCCGCGCTGGCCGAACTGCCCGAGCGGATCGACGTGCTGGTGAACAACGCCGGCAGCCGGGAGACCGTGGTCGGTGGCGGGCCGCACGCCCTGCTGGCCCGCTGGCGCGGCGACTTCGAGCGCAACGTGCTGACCGTGGTGCTGCTCACCGAGTCGATCCGGGACCGGCTCACCCCGGGCTCCGGCCGGGTCGTCACCATCAGCTCCATCGCCGCCCTGCGCGGGGCCGGCTCGTACGGTGCGGCGAAGGCCTCGCTGCACGCCTGGAACCACTTCCTGGCCGCCCAGTTGGGCACCTCGGGAATCACCGCCAACATCGTCGCGCCGGGCACGGTGGCCGGCACCGAGTTCTTCGGTCCGCGGCTGGACGAGCCCGAGGTGGCCCGCCGGGCGGCGCGCACCCTGCTCGGCCGGATCGGCGAGACCGGGGAGGTCGCGGCGGCGGTGCACTTCCTGGCCTCGGCCGAGGCCGGGTTCATCACCGGCGAGATCCTGCACTGCAACGGCGGGGAGCTGCTGGGGCGTTGAGCCACGGTGAGGGGCCCGGACCGCGCGGGCGGTTTCCAGCGGTCCGGGCCCCTCTTGCCGCCAGGACTCAGGCCGGCCGGAAGCGGCGCAGCCGGAGGCTGTTGCTGACCACGAAGACCGAGGAGAAGGCCATCGCGGCCCCGGCGATCATCGGGTTGAGCAGTCCGGCCGCCGCCAGCGGGATCGCCGCCACGTTGTAGCCGAAGGCCCAGCACAGGTTGCCCCGGATGGTGCCGAGGGTGCGGCGGGAGAGCCGGATGGCGTCGGCCGCGGCGCGCAGGTCGCCGCGGACCAGGGTGAGGTCGCCGGCCTCGATCGCGGCGTCGGTGCCGGTGCCCATCGCCAGGCCCAGGTCGGCCTGGGCGAGCGCGGCGGCGTCGTTGACGCCGTCGCCGACCATCGCCACGACTCTCCCCTCGGACTGCAGCCGCCTGACGGTGTCGACCTTGTCCTCGGGCAGCACCCCGGCGATGACGTCCCGGGGGTCGATGCCGACCTCGGCGGCGACCGCCCCGGCCACCGCCGCGTTGTCACCGGTCAGCAGCACCGGGCGCAGGCCCAGCGCGCGCAGCCGGGCGATGGCCTCGGCGCTGGTCGGCCTGACCGCGTCGGCGACCTCCAGCACGGCCCGGGCCTGGCCGTCCCAGCCGACCGCGATCGCGGTGCGGCCCGCCGCCTCGGCGGCGGCCCTGGCGCGGGCCAGGACGGGTGGCAGGTGCTGGGCGCCATCGGCCAGCAGGGCCTCGCGCCCGGCGGTGACCGTACGGCCGTCCACGACGCCCTCCACGCCCCGGCCGGGCACGCTGCGGAAGTCCGCCACCGGCGGCAGCCCGCCGAGGCGGTCGGCGGCGGCTTCGGCGACGGCCCGGGCGACCGGGTGTTCGGAGGCGTGCTCCACCGCGCCGGCCAGCCGCAGCGCCTCGGCCTCGGTGACGCCCTCGGCGGTGTGCACGGCGACCAGTGCCATCCGGCCGGTGGTGACGGTGCCGGTCTTGTCCAGCACGACGGTGTCGACCCGGCGGGTGGTCTCCAGCGCCTCGGGGCCCTTGATCAGGATGCCGAGCTGGGCGCCGCGGCCGGTGCCGACCATGAGCGCGGTCGGGGTGGCCAGGCCCAGGGCGCACGGGCAGGCGATGATCAGCACGGCCACTGCGGCGGTGAACGCCTCGGTGGGGCTGTCGGTGACCAGCAGTCGGCCGACCAGGGTGGCGAGGGCGATCAGGATGACCACCGGGACGAAGACGGCCGAGATCCGGTCGGCCAGCCGCTGGGCGGCGGCCTTGCCGTTCTGGGCCTGCTCGACCAGTCGGGCCATCCGGGCCAGCTGGGTGTCCGCGCCGACCCGGGTGGCCTCGACCACCAGGCGGCCGCCCGCGTTGACGGTGGCGCCGGTGACGGTGTCGCCGACGGTGACCTCGACCGGGACGGACTCGCCGGTGAGCATCGAGGCGTCCACCGCGGAGCTGCCCTCGACCACCGTGCCGTCGGTGGCGACCTTCTCGCCCGGGCGCACCACGAAGCGCATGCCCACGGCCAGCCGGTCCACCGGCAGCCGGACCTCCCGGCCGCCCCGGAGGACGGCGACGTCCTTGGCGCCGAGGTCGAGCAGGGCGTGCAGGGCGGCGCCGGCCCGGCGCTTGGCGCGGGCTTCCAGGTGGCGGCCGAGCAGGATCAGCACGGTGACGGCGGCGGCGGTCTCCAGGTACAGCGTGCCGGAGGCGTCGGTGTCGCCGATCGCGAACGAGAAGTCGTGCCGCATCCCCGGCAGGCCGGCGTGGCCCCGGAACAGGGCCCAGCAGGACCAGCCGAAGGCGGCCAGGGTGCCGAGCGAGACCAGGGTGTCCATGGTCGCGGCGCCGTGCCTGAGGTTGGTCCAGGCGGCGCGGTGGAACGGCAGGCCGCCGTAGGCGACGACCGGACCGGTGAGGGCGAAGGCCAGCCACTGCCAGTCGGTGAACTGCAGGGCCGGGACCATCGAGAGCAGGACCACCGGGACGCTGAGCACGGCGCTGATCAGCAGGCGCTCGCGCAGGGGATCCTGCTCGGCGGGCCGGGTGGCCGCGGGCGGCTCGGCGACGGCGGCCGGGGGCGGCGGGAGCTCAGCGGTGTAGCCGGTGCGCTCGACCGCGGCGATCAGGTCCTCGACCGTGACGCCGGGACCGTAGTCGATCCGGGCCTTCTCGGTGGCGAAGTTGACGGTGGCCTCGACGCCGTCCATCCGGTTGAGCTTCTTCTCGATCCGGGCCGCGCAGGAGGCGCAGGTCATCCCGCCGATCGACAGCTCGACCCGGTCCCGGGCCTCGAGGCCGGGGGCGGAGGTGGTCATGCGGGTGGCTCCTCGGTGGGGGCGTGCGGCGGGGGCCGGGACGTCGGGCCCCCGCCCTGCGCGGGGTTGCTCAGGCGGCGGGGCCGACCAGCTCGTAGCCGGCCTCGTCGATCGCGGCGCGGACCTGCTCCTCCGCCAGCGGGGCTTCGGAGGAGACCGTCACGGTACCCGCCTGGGCGTCGGCGGCGACCTCGGTGACACCGGCCAGCGCGGAGAGCTCCTCGCTGATCGCCTTCTCGCAGTGGCCGCAGCTCATGCCGGACACGGTGTAGGTGATGGTGCTGGACATCGGGGCCTCCGGGAGGTCGGTGCGGTACTGGCTCTCTTGCTCTCCCAACACCATACCCCTCAGGGGTATTTCCCCGGAGGGGTGGGTCTTCCCCGGAGGGATGGGTGAGGTGGATCGCATCGTAGGCGACGGGGCCGCTCGGACCGGGGAGGAGGGGGACGGCGCCGGGATCGGCGCGGTCGGCTCCCGCCGGATCAGCAGCCGCGGCCGGAGCAGCCCACCCGAGGAGACCACGAGCAGCCCGGTCGCGTCGTACCCGGCGTGCGGGTGGATCTGCTCGGCGGACGGGTTCGGAGGGGCTGGGGGACCGGGGTGCGGGTGGGGGGCCTTCCGCTTCGCGCGGTTGCCGCGCCCCTTTGGGGGCACGGGAACCGCGCGACGGGGAGCGGGCCGGTGGGCGGGGCGCTCAGTGGCTGGTGATGTCGGCGAGGGTGCGGAAGAGGAGGGCGGTGGAGGTGGCGCCCGGGTCCTGGTGGCCGATGCTGCGTTCGCCGAGGTAGGAGGCGCGGCCCTTGCGGGCCTGGAGGGGGACGGTGTCGCGGGCGCCCTGGTCGGCGGCGTCGGCGGCGGCCGTGGCGGCTTCGGGGAGGGTGGCGCCGGCGGCGGCCGCGGTGCGGAAGGCGGCGACGGCCGGGGTCCAGGCGTCCACGATGGTCTTGTCCCCGGGCTCGGCCTTGCCGAGGGCGCGGATGGCGTCCAGACCGGCCGCCAGGGCCTCGGCGAGGACGGCCGGGTCGGCCGGCTCGGGCAGGGCGGCGCCGATGGCGCGGAAGGCCTTGCCGTAGAGCGGGCCGGAGGCGCCGCCGACCTTGGAGATGAGGGTGGCGCCGGTCTTGCTGAGGACGGCGCCGGGGCCGGTCGGCTGGAGGCCGTCCAGGGCGGTCAGGGCGGCGGCGAAGCCGCGCTGGAGGTTGCTGCCGTGGTCGCCGTCGCCGATCGCGGAGTCCAGTTCGGTGAGCCGGGCCTGCTCCTCCTCGACGGCCGCGGCGATCGCGCGGATCCAGGCCTCGGCCAGTGGGGAATCGAACAGCGGGGTGTCGAAGTCCATCGGGTCTCCTCCGGACGGCTCAGGCCCGCTTGAGGGCGGGGGTGTCGACCGGGGCGTCCCAGAGGTCCACCAGCTGGGCGTCGGCCTTGGTGAGGGTGAGGGAGAACCCCGCCATGTCGAGGCTGGTGACGTAGTTGCCGACCAGGCTGCGGGCGACCGTGATGCCGCGTTCGGCGAGCCGGGCGGCGACCTCGCCGTAGACCACGTACAGCTCCAGCAGTGGGGTCGCGCCGAGTCCGTTGAGCAGGGCGATCACCTCGTCGCCCGGGGTCAGGTGGTGGTCGGTGAGGATGGTCTCGACCACCTCGGCGGCCAGGTCGCGGGCCGGGCGGAGCTTCTCGCGGCGGCGGCCGGGCTCGCCGTGGATGCCGACGCCGACCTCGATCTCGTCCTCGGGCAGGTCGAAGCCGGGCTTGCCGGCGGCCGGGACGGTGGCCGCGGTGAGCGCGACGGCGAAGGAGCGGGAGGCGGCGTTGACCCGCTCGCCCAGGGTGGCCACCTCGTCCAGGCCGGCGCCGCGTTCGGCCAGCGCGCCGGCCGTCTTCTCGACCAGGACGGTCGCGCCGGTGCCCCGGCGGCCGGCCGTCCAGGTGGAGTCCTCGACCGCGACGTCGTCGTTGACCAGGACGGTGCGGACCTCCAGGCCCTCCTCGGCGGCGAGTTCGGCGGCGAGTTCGAAGTTCATCACGTCACCGGTGTAGTTCTTCACGACGAAGACCACCCCGGCGCCGTTCTCCACCGCCTTGGCGGCGGCCAGCATCTGGTCCGGGACGGGGGAGGTGAACACCTCGCCGGGGCAGGCGGCGTCCAGCATGCCGGGGCCGACGAAGCCGCCGTGCAGCGGCTCGTGGCCGGAACCGCCGCCGGAGATCAGCGCGACCTTGGGGCCGGCCGGGCGGGTGGCCCGGGTGATCACCCGGTTGGGGATGTCCACCGTCAGCTCGGGGTGGGCGGCGGCGACTCCGGCCAGGGCGTCCTCCAGGACGCTCTCCGGGGTGTTGATCAGCTTCTTCAACGCTCTTCGCTCCCTTGGTGAGGACGCAACAGCCTGTCGCCGACGCTACGCCAGACGGGGGGTGTGGGCACGGGGTGCGACACGCGGGATCCGGGTCACCCTCCCGGAGCAGCGGACCGGGGCCGTAGGGTCGCCGGCATGAGTGAGCGAAGCGAAGGAAACGACAAGAGGTGCGCGTTTCGCGAAGCGACCGGCGAGCGGAGCGAGGCGGGCGCATGAGCGAACACGTGGGCATCGTTCTGGTTTCGCACAGCGCTCGGCTCGCGGAGGGGCTGCGCGAGCTGCTCGGCGAACTCGCCTCGGACGGCGTGCGGGTGGTGGTCGCGGCCGGGACGGAGGACGGCGGTCTCGGCACCAGTTACGAGCTGATCGCCGGGGCGATCGCGGAGGCGGACGGCGGGGCGGGCGTGGTCGTGCTGCCGGACCTCGGCAGCTCGGTGCTCACCGCCGTGACCGTGCTGGAGGACGAGCCGAGGCCGGGCGTGCGGCTGGTGGACGCGCCGTTCGTGGAGGGCGCGGTGGCGGCCGCCGTCACCGCCTCGACCGGGGCGCGGCTGGCCGAGGTGGTCGCGGCGGCCGAGGACGCGCGCACCTTCCGCAAGCTCCGGTAGCCGCCGCTACTTGGCGTCCGCGTAGCAGTCCACCACGGCAGTGCTGAGCGGGAAGCGCACCGGGGTGTCGGCGAAGACCAGCCGCCGGGCCTCGTCGGCCGCCTCGGCGACGGCGGCGGCCACCGCCTCGGCCAGGTTGGCCGGGGTGTGCACGATCACCTCGTCGTGCTGGAAGAACACCAGGTGGGGGCGGTCCGCCGGGACGGGCACCGGGAGCTCGTTCAGCCGTCGGCGCAGCGCCGCCAGCAGGGCGAGCGCCCAGTCGGCGGCGCTGGCCTGGATGACGAAGTTGCGGGTGAACCGGCCGCGGGCGCGGGCGGTGCGGCCGCCGGTCTCGCCGGAGGTGTCGGCCTCGGTGAGGTCGAGGAAGGCGGCGGAGGCGGGCGGGCAGACCCGGCCGAGCCGGGAGGTGACCACGCCGCCGTCCTCGCCGGTGCGGGCGGCGGCCTCGACGTAGCCCATCGCGGCGGGGTAGCGGCGGCGCAGGGTGTTCAGCAGCGGGCCGATGTCGCCGCTGGTCTGCCCGTACATGGCGCCGAGCAGGCCGAGCTTGGCCTTGTCGCGGTCGCCCTGGAAGGCACTGGCGGCGAGCGCCTCGTAGAGGTCGCCGCCGGCGGCGGTGCGGGCCAGTCCGGCGTCCTGGGAGAGCGCCGCGAGCACCCGCGGCTCGAGTTGGGCGGCGTCGGCGACCACCAGCAGCCAGCCCGGGTCGGCGACCACGGCGCGGCGCAGGATACGCGGGATCTGCAGGGCGCCGCCGCCGCGGCTGGCCCAGCGGCCGGAGACCACGCCGCCGACCACGTACTCGGGCCGGAAGCGGCCGCCGCGGGCCCAGGCGTCCTGCCAGGCCCAGCCGTGGGCGACGTGGATCCGGGACAGCTCCTTGTAGCGGACCAGCAGTCGGGCGGCCGGGTGGTCGATGCCCTTGAGCTCCCAGGAGCGGGTGGAGCCGAGCTGGATGCCGGCCTCGGCGAAGGCGCGCAGCACCTGGGTGTGCGAGTCGGGGTTGAACGGCTTGGCGCCGAGGGCCTGGTGGAGTTCGACGGCGAGGTCGGCGAGCACCCGGGGCTGGGTGCCGGGGACGGTGGGGCGGGGGCCGAGCAGGTCGGTGAGCAGTTCGTCGTGGACGTCGGAGCGCCAGGGCAGGCCGTCGTGGGCCATCTCGGCGGCCACCAGGGCGCCGGCCGACTCGGCGGCGACCAGCAGCCGGAAGCGCTGCCGGGCGGCCGGGTCGCCGATGGCGGCGATCCGCCGCTGCTGTTCGGCGTGCACGGCGACGACGGCGTCCAACGGGTCGGCGCCGGGCGGCAGTTGCAGCCGGTCGGGGGCGAACAGGGTGTCCTGTCCGTCGTCCGCGTCGGCCAGGCCCGGTTCGGGCAGGTCGTCCGGGACGGGCAGGCCGCGCAGCCGGGACCAGGCGGCGCCGAGCGAGCGCGGCGCGCCGAAGCGGCCCTCGTGGCCCAGCAGCAGGGCCTCGACCAGCCGCAGGTCGTGGCAGCGGGCGAGCCGGTCGGGCAGCCGGGGCAGCAGTGGGGCGTACCCGGAGTCGGCGGCGGCCCAGACCCAGCGGGGCCCCGGAGCATCATCACGGCTCGAGGCCTCCCGGGCGGCGACCGCGGCGGCGAGGTCACGGACGGTCTCCGGCGGTCCGAGCGGGCTGCCGGTGTCGTCCAGCGGCTGGAGGCGGCCGCCGGGGCCGTGCGGGTCGGGCACGAGGGCGGTTCTGGGGGCCACGGCGGGCGTCTCCTCTCCGGTGAGTGAGCGGTCGGGCGTACGGGTGGGGCGCGGGTGTGCGGCCCGCGGGTCTGCGCCGTCGACGTTAACGGGTGGGTCTGACAACGATGACCAGGGGTGCCTGGGCACGCCGGGTGACACCGCGTAGGGTCGGCGGAATGACCGAGAACCCGTTCTTCGCGGCCAGCCCCCTGGTCTACGAACTGCCTCCCTACGCCGAGATCCGGGAGGAGCACTACCTGCCCGCCTACGAGCGCGGGATGGCCGAGCAGCTGGCCGAGATCGCGGCGATCACCGACACCGAGGCCCGGCCGACCTTCGAGAACACCCTGGTGGCCCTGGAGCGCTCCGGTGAGCTGCTGCGCCGGGTGGACGCGGTGTTCCGCAACCAGTCCTCCTCCGACACCACCGACCTGCTGGACGAGGTGGAGGCGAAGGTCAGCCCGCTGCTCGCGGCCCACCACGACGCGATCCACCTGGACCAGAAGCTGTTCGCCCGGATCGAGGCGCTGCACGAGGACCGGGCCGCCCTGGGGCTGGATCCGGAGTCGCTGCGGCTGCTGGAGCGCCGGTACACCGCGTTCGTCCGTTCCGGTGCCCGGCTGGGCGAGGCCGAGCAGGCCCGGCTGCGCGAGCTGAACGCCGAACTCGCCGCGCTGGGCACAACGTTCCAGCAGAACGTGAACGCCGCCACCCGCTCCGCCGCGCTGGTCGTGGACACCGCAGAGGAGCTGGCCGGGCTGTCCGAGGACGCGATCGCCGCCGCGGCGGAGAACGCCCGGGTGCTCGGCCACGAGGGCAGGTACGTGCTCAGCCTGAAGAGCCCCTCCAACCAGCCCGAACTGGCCCTGCTCGCCGACCGCTCGGTACGCGAGCGGCTGCTGGCCGCCTCGCTCGCCCGCGGTGGCGGGTCCAACGGTCCGCTGGCGATCCGGATGGCCGGGTTGCGGGCCGAGCGGGCCGCACTGCTGGGCTACCCGAGCCACGCCGCGTACGTGGTGGCGGACGAGACGGCCGGCACCGTGGAGGCGGTGTCCGGACTGCTGGCCCGGCTGGTGGAGCCGGCCGTGGCGAACGCCCGCCGGGAGGCCGCCGAGCTGGCCGGGGTGGCGGCCGCGGACGGCATCGGGGAGATCGCCGCGCACGACTGGGCGTACTACTCGGAGAAGGTCCGGCAGGCCTCCTACCAGGTGGACGCGGCGGCGCTGCGCCCGTACTTCGAGCTGGAGCGGGTGCTGAAGGACGGCGTGTTCTTCGCCGCGGGGCTCGCGTACGGGCTGAGCTTCACCGAGCGGCCGGAGCTGACGGCGCACCACCCGGACGCCCGGGTCTTCGAGGTGTTCGAGGAGGACGGCACCCCGCTGGGCCTGTTCATCGGCGACTTCCACGCCCGGGCGTCCAAGCGCGGCGGGGCCTGGATGGACGAGCTGGTGGGCCAGTCCGGGCTGACCGGGCGGCGGGCGGTGGTGCTGAACAACCTCAACGTCCCGCGCCCGGCGCCGGGCGAGCCGGCGCTGCTGAGCTGGGACGAGGTGCGCACCCTGTTCCACGAGTTCGGGCACGCGCTGCACGGGCTGTTCTCGGACGTGCGGTACCCGCTGTTCGCCGGCACCGCGGTGCCGCGGGACTTCGTGGAGTTCCCCTCGCAGGTCAACGAGATGTGGATGGTCCGGCCGGAGGTGCTGGCCAACTACGCCCGCCACCACGAGACCGGGGAGCCGCTGCCGGCCGAGCTGGTCGAGCGGATGATCGCGGCCGAGGGCTTCGGGGAGGGCTTCCGGACGGTGGAGTACCTGGCGGCGACGCTGCTGGACTGGGCCTGGCACACCCTGCCGCAGGGCCACCGGGTCGCGGACGCCGGGGAGTTCGAGGCGCGGGCGCTGGCGGAGGCCGGGATCGCCGTCCCGGCGATCCCGCCGCGCTACCGCACGCCGTACTTCCAGCACGTTTTCTCCAGCGGCTACAGCGCCGCGTACTACGCGTACATCTGGTCGGAGGTACTGGACGCGGACACCGTGCGGTGGTTCGAGACCAACGGGCGCTCGGTGCGGGACAGCGGCGAGCTGTTCCGGCGGGAGCTGCTGGCGCGCGGGTTCAGCCGGGACCCGCTGGAGTCCTTCCGCGCGGTGGTCGGGCGGGCGCCGGAGACCGGGCCGCTGCTGGAGCGCCGGGGGCTGGCCTGATCACCCGGCGGTGAGGGTGACCGTCACCGGGGTGCCCGGGCGGGTGTGCGGGAGCCGGATCCGTACGGTTCCCGCACACCCGCCCGCGGGCTGTTCGACCTCGACCCGGGCGTCGGCGGGGGAGACGGTGACCCGGGCGCCGTGCGGGAACCCGGCGGGCGGCAGGACGAGTTCGCCGGTGCGCCCGCTGCCGTCGGCCGTCCACCGCACGGTCGTGCCGACGGTGCGGACGCCGGTGCCGGCGACGGCCACCGGGTACGGGCCGAAGGCGGGTTCGTCGCCCGGGGCGGGGTGCCCGGCCGGGTCGAGCGCGCAGTAGCCGCCGGTGCCGCGGCACCAGTACCACATGGTCCAGCCGTCGGCGAAGCCGTCCATCGCGGCGACCTGCCGGCGGACCAGCTGGGTGTTGCCCGGGGTGCGGGAGTTCGGCGGCCCCCACTCGCCGACCAGGACGGGCAGCCGGTTGGCGGTGGGGTAGGCGGTGATCGCGGCGGTGTACCGCTGGACGAAGCCGTCGGCGGGGTTCCAGTCGGCGCCGTTCTCCACCGCGGTGTCGTAGAAGTGCGGGGCGTAGCCGAGCCGGGGCGCGCCGGGGCGGGGGTCGGTGAAGCCGGGCAGCTGCGTCGGTACGCCCTGGCCGACCAGGACCGTCGGTTCGACGAACAGCCAGGCGCGGGAGTCGACTCGGCGCACGGCGGCGATCAGGCGGCGGTACATGCCGGCGAGCCGGCCCTGTTCCAGGGCGGCGGAGGCGGCGGTGAGCACGGCCGGGTCGGTCGGGTCGCCGTCCACCGGGCCGAACGGCTCGTTGAACAGGTCGTAGCCCAACAGGGAGCGGTGGCCGCGTAGTTCGCGGGCGAGCCGGGTGTAGAAGTCGGCCTGCCAGGCGCGCAGGTCGGGGTCGTCGTAGAGGTGGCGGAAGGCGGCCTGGACGGCGGGCTGGAAGTAGCCGGCGAACCAGTCGTTCGGGTCGGGGGTGAAGGGCAGTCCGTCGTCGCGGGTGGCCCAGACCGGGATGCCGTTGGTGCCGCCCCCGAACTCCGGCCCGTAGACGTCCTGGTGGAAGTCGACCAGGACGAGCAGGCCCAGCTGGTCGGCGCGGTCGAGGAGTTGCCGGATCCGGTGCAGCTCGACGGGGTCGAGGCGGCCGCGTTCGGGCTCCAGCCTGGTCCAGGAGACCGGCAGCCGGACCAGGGTGAAGCCCTGGGCGGCGACGGAGTCCAGGTCGGCGGGGGTGGCCTCGGCGTACTTGTCGAGGTTGAAGCCGCGCAGCTGCAGCCGGCGGCCCTGGGCGTCGGTGAGGGCGGTGCGGCCGTCCGGGTCGGTGACCGTCCCGGTGGGGAAGTGGGCGGCCCGGTGCCCGCCGTGGGCCGGGGTAGAGGCCGGGGCCGAGTCCGTGGCCGCGGCCGTGGCCGGGGCCGGGGTGGCGGTCAGGGCGGCGGTGGCGGCGAGTAGCAGGGCAACGGCGGTGCGGCGCAGGCGCATCGGGGACCTCGCACGGCGGGGGTTGGGGGCCCCGATGATGCCCGGGCCGCCGGGGGCGGCACAAGGGTCGTGCGCGCAAGGGTCATGCGTCCAAGGGTCGTGCCCCAAGGGTCGTGCGCCCGAGGGGAGTTCGGCCTGCGGGGAGTTCAGTCCGCCTCGGAGCCCGGCGGCTCGGCCGGGGCGGCGGGCAGGACGGCGGTCGGCAGGTCCGCGGCGGCGGCCAGGCGCCCCCAGAGCAGGTCGGCCAGGGCCTGAACCATGCGGGTGCGCGAGCAGGGTTTGGTCTCCAGCCACCAGTCCCCGGCGGCCAGCACCATGCCGGTGATGCCCCGGCCCCAGGCCTCGGCGAGCAGGTCGCGGTCGGCGCCGAGGTCGACCTGGTTCTGCACGGCCCGGGTGATCTCCTCGGCGATCTGCCGCAGGGCGGGGGCGAGGGCGTTGCCGGCGCCGCTCGGGTCACCCGGCTCGGGGTGGGTGAGCAGTCGGTAGACCTGGGGGCGGGCCTCGATCCCGGCGAGGTAGGTGTCCAGGACGTGTTCGACCCGGTCGCGGCGTTCCAGCGGTTCGGCCAGGGCGGCCCGGACGGCGGCCAGCAGGCCGCCGGTGTGGCGTTCGGTCAGGGCTCTGATCAGGCCGTTCCGGTCGCCGAAGTGCCGGTAGAGGATCGGCTTGGTGATGCCGGCCTCGGCGGCGATGGCGTTCATGCTGGCGCTCGGCCCCTCGCGCTGGATGACCCGGTCGGCGGCGTTGAGCAGCTGCTCGCGGCGGGGCTCTCGGGACATGCGCTGCTCCTCGGATTCTGGGTGGGCTGGGCGTTGACATCGGTTACCAATCAGTAGCAGACTCCGATGATGTTACCCGGGGTAACACCCCGGTGGGTCGCGTCCGCGCGGTCGTGTCCCCGGTCGAACCCGTCGTGGCCCTGAGTCGCGTCCCTGCGTCGTAACCCTTCTGCGGAGGCTCCACCATGAGCAGCACGTTCTCGCTGGACCCGGGCGCGGACCAGCTCGCCGTACGCGACTGGCTGCACGGCTTCGCCGCGGATGTGATCCGCCCCGCCGCGGCCGAGTGGGACGAGCGCGAGGAGACCCCCTGGCCGATCATCCAGGAGGCCGCCAAGTTGGGCATCTACTCGCTGGACTTCTACGCCCAGCAGTACTTCGACCCCTCCGGCGTCGGCATCCCGATCGCGATGGAGGAGCTGTTCTGGGGCGACGCGGGCATCGGACTGTCCATCGTCGGCACCACCCTGGCCGCCGTCGCGGTGCTCGCCAACGGCACCGACGAGCAGATCGGCACCTGGACGCCGCAGATGTTCGGCACCCCGGACGACGTCAAGGTGGCCGCCTTCTGCTCCTCGGAGCCGGACGCCGGCTCCGACGTGGGCGCGCTGCGCACCCGGGCCGTCTACGACGAGGCCAAGGACGAGTGGGTGCTGAACGGCACCAAGACCTGGGCCACCAACGGCGGGATCGCCGCCGTGCACGTGGTGGTCGCCAGCGTCGACCCGGAGCTGGGCACCCGCGGGCACGCCTCCTTCGTCGTCCCGCCGGGCACCCCGGGGCTGAGCCAGGGCCAGAAGTTCAAGAAGCACGGCATCCGCGCCTCGCACACCGCCGAGGTGGTGCTCGACGGCGTCCGGGTGCCCGGCAGCTGCCTGCTCGGCGGCAAGGAGAAGCTGGACGAGCGGCTGGCCCGGGCCCGCGAGGGCGTCAAGCGCTCCGGCGGCAAGGGCAACGCGGCGATGGCCACCTTCGAGGCCTCCCGCCCGGCCGTCGGAGCGCAGGCGATCGGCATCGCCCGGGCCGCGTACGAGGTGGCGCTGGACTACGCGAAGACCCGGGAGCAGTTCGGCCGTCCGATCATCGACAACCAGGGCGTGGCCTTCCAGCTCGCCGACATGAAGACCCGGATCGACGCGGCCCGGCTGCTGGTGTGGCGGGCGTCCTGGATGGCGGCCGGCAACCAGCCGTTCACCGCCGCCGAGGGCTCGATGTCCAAGCTGTACGCGGGCGAGACGGCCAAGTTCGTCACCGCGCAGGCGATGCAGATCCTCGGCGGCAACGGCTTCACCCGGGAGTACCCGGTGGAGCGGATGCACCGGGACAGCGCGATCTACTCGATCTTCGAGGGGACCAGCGAGATCCAGCGGCTGGTCATCGCCCGGGCGATCTCCGGGATGCCGATCCGGTAGTCGGCTACCGGGCCGCCCAGAAGGTGAGCCCGGCGGTGAGGGCGCCGACCACCGCGCCGACGACCGTCTGCGCGGTGGTGTGGTCCCGCAGCACCACCCGGGACCAGCCGATCACCGCGACCAGCGGGTAGAGCAGCAGCCACAGCGGGCCGAGCGCGATGCCGAGGCAGGCCACCGCGCCACTGGCGACGGCGGTGTGCACCGAGACCTTCCACCAGACGGTGATCACCAGGATCGGGACCAGCGAGGCGAACATCGCTGCCACCATCGCGGTGAGGTCGCGCGGGGCGTGGGCCCAGATCATCACCGCGAAGCTGACGGCGACCGAGCCCATGATGAACGGGATGACGGTCAGCCGCCGCTGGCGGTGGCCGACGTGCCGGTCCTCCAGGGTGCCCTTGCGGATGCCCCGTTGGATGAACAGGGTCGGGACGACGGCCGCGAACAGCGCCGCGAAGGCGGCCCAGCCGAGGCCGGACCAGCCGTAGCGCAGGCCGCCGATCAGCAGGCAGACCGCGATGATCACGTTCTTCGGCTCGACGCCGTCGGTGACCCGGCGGGCCCAGATCGTCCGGCTGGTGGGGGCGGTCGTGGCCTCGGTGGTCATCGGGGTGGGTGCTCCGGGGTCGGGACGGGTGGTCGGCGGTCGCCGGCGGCGGCAGCGGTCGGCGCTGGTCGGCGCTGGTCGGCGGCGACGGGCGGTGGCGCGGGCGCCGGTCGGATGATCGTACGTGAGCTGCCGGTGCCGCGTCCGAGCGTGCCCGAACGGCGCTCGCGGGAGGCCGCGGCAGCTCAGAACCGCGGCGGGCGGCCGGCCAGGAAGGCGGCCAGTCCCTCGTGCACGTCCGAGGCCTCCCGCGAGCGCCGTTCCCACGGCTCCAGCGCCTCGGCCGCGCGCTCCGCCGGGACGGCCAGCGCGGCCTTGACCGCCCCGATGGTCTGGGTCGAGCGGCTGGCCAGCAGCCGGGCGAACTCCAGTGCGGCGGCGTCCAGTTCGGCGTCCGGCAGGACCCGCTCCGCGAGGCCCAGCGGCAGCGCGTCCCGGCCGCGCACCAACTCGCCGGAGAACAGCAGGTACTTGGCCCGGGCCGGCCCGACCAGCCGGGCCAGCCGCAGGGTCGGCACCGCCGGGTAGACCACGCCGAGCTTGGCCGGGGTGATCCCCAGCCGGGCGTCCTCCGCGACGAAGCGCAGGTCACAGGCGACGGCCAACTGGCAGCCGCCGCCCACGCAGGCGCCGTGCACCACGGCGAGGGTCGGGTGCGGGAAGGCCGCGAGTGCCTCCTCGGCGGCCACGTTGACCGCGTGGTAGGCGTCCGCGCGCTGCGGATCGCCGTACACCTCGGCGAGTTCGGTGATGTCCGCGCCCGCGCTGAAGGTGTTCCCGGCGCCGGTGAGCAGCAGCGCGCGCACGCCCTCCTGCTCGGCCAGCTGCGCCAGGACCTTGGGCAGCGCCTGCCAGATCGCCAGGGTCACCGCGTTGCGGCGGTGCGGGCGGGCGAACTCCAGGACCGCGACGCCGTCCTCGCCGACGTAGGCGTTCAGGCCCTCGGCCTGGACGGGCAGGGCGGAGCGGTCCCGCGTGAGCAGCGGCTGGTCCATGCGCACCTCCGGTGGTCGTGGTGCGCCCACTCTCTCAGGCCGGTGCGGCGCAGTAGTCCCCGAGGCGGTGCTCGACCGCGGCGAAGGCGCGGCGGGCCTCGTCCAGGGCGGCGGGCAGGGCGGCGGCGCGTTCGCCGGCCAGCATCCGGCGGTGGTTGCCGCCGACCAGGGTCAGCCGGACGGCGAGCAGCTGGGCTGCGGCGACCCGGGCGGTCCGCTCGTCGTGGGCCGGGTCCTGGGCGCGCAGTTCCTCGGCCAGCAGGGCCTGGGCGCGCTGGTCGAAGGCGGCGGCGGCGCGCAGGCCCAGCGCCGGGGGGTCGGGCCGGGGCGGAGCGGCCGGTGCCGGCGGCCTGAGCGGGGGTTCGGCGGAGCGGGGCGGTGGACTCCCCCGCAGTCCACCGGGCCCCGCCCATGTGCCGGACGTCCGGGTGATCAGGCCCGGGTGGCGGCCCACTCGGGGGCCAGGATCGCCCAGACCTCCTTGTCGTGGCGGACCCCGTTGTGCAGGAACCACTCGCGCAGCACGCCGTCCCGCCGCATGCCGACCCGCTCGGCCACGGCCCGGCTGCGGGCGTTGGCGGCCGAGCACCACCACTCGGCGCGGTGCAGGCCCCGGGTGGTGAAGGCGTAGTCGAGCAGCAGCCGGACGGCGGCGGTGATCAGCCCGCCGCCCTCGCCGGCCGGCTCGGTCCAGGCACCGATCTCGCAGTTGCCGCTCTTGGCGTCGAACTGCACGAACATCACGCCGCCGACCAGCGTGCCGTCCCGCCAGATGCCGTAGATCCGGCCGGAGTCGGTGGCCTGGCGGTCGGCGTAGCGCTGCAGGGTGGCCCGGGCCGAGTCCAGGTCGGTGGAGAAGGTGGCCCACGGGATCCACGGGTCGGTGTGGGCCCGGGCGCGGTCGATGTGGGCGAGGAACTCGGGGGCCTGCCAGGGCTCCAGGGGGCGCAGTTCGGCGTTCTCGGCGAGGGGGACGGAAAACACGGGCGGGCCTTTCGCGGGTGGTGCGGCGGGGCTGTCGAGATCATTCATAACAAACGTTTGGTATGTACGATAGCCCCCATGACGCCAGCTCGTGGAGACCATGACGCCCGCCGCTCGGAAGTCTCCGAGGGGGTGTGGCGGGTGCTCTCCACCCGGGGCTTCGAGGGGCTGACGCTGCGTGCGGTGGCGGCCGAACTGGGCGCCTCCACCGGCCTGTTGACCCACTACTTCCCGAACAAGCGGGCGCTGCTGAGCCACGCGCTGGAGGAGCTCGACCGGCGCTCCGCCGCCCGGCCCCGGCGGATGCTCCCCGCCGACGGCACCCCGCCGCCGCCCCCCGGGCTGGCCCGGCTGCGGGCCGCGCTGCTCGACGTGCTGCCGCTGGACGAGGCGACCGAGGCCGGCAACCGGATCTGGGTCAGCTCCTGGGACGTCGCCCTGGCGGACCCGGAACTGGCGGCCGCGCACGCGGGGCGCTACGCCCGCTCGCGGGTGGCCCTCACGGCGCACGTCGCGGACGCCCAGCGGCTCGGCGAGCTCCCGGCCGGAGCCGATCCCGCCGGGCTCGCGGCGGGCGCTCAGGCCTTCGTGCTGGGGCTGGTGGTGCAGTCGCTGTTCGCCCCGTCGGAGTTCCCGGCCGAGCGGCAGGTCGCCCTGCTCGACGCCTATCTGGCGGGGCTGGCCGTTTAAGGGCCGGTCCTTGGTGCCCGGTCCGGCGGGCCGGGCCTGGCGCGCGGCTGTCCGGCTTTTGCCGGATTCGCCGGTCGGGCGCCCGGGTGCGGGACTGTTTCGTTCAGGGGGTGGGGGATTCGCCCGGAATTCCGGTTCTCCCGGCCGGCCCGCCTTTAGCGGCAGACATGACACGCATTGTCACGGGTTATGCGCAGCGAGTGCTGGATTACCCGGAGGTCCGGTACGACCACGGAAAGTGCTCACGGGTGGGATGGCCTGCGGAATTGCAGGGTGGCGCCCCCAGCAGGATTCGAACCTGCGACCTACCGCTTAGAAGGCGGGTGCTCTATCCGCTGAGCTATGGGGGCGGGACGGACGGCGCCCTGGCGGGCGTGACCGCGGCCGGGTTCGGGCGACGAGCGCTGGGGGCGCGCGTTGTCCGGCCCGTGCCTGAGGGGTGGGGGTGGGGGTTGGTGGGCCCTCGCCCTGTCGGGGACAGGATAAGGGTGTCCAGTTCCTCGGCCGGGTGTGACGACACCGTCGTTGGTGTGTCGGTTCGGTGGAGCGGTCCGATAATCGCAGGTGAAGACCGTGCGTGCAGCGGTCTGGGACAGTTCCGGGCCGGACGTTGTCTAGTCGTTACGGGGCTGCCTCCTCACCCGTTATGGATTCGACACGGAGAATGCCCCGCCACCGCCGTGGGTGGGGGGTCCTATTCGGCTTGCTCCGGTCGGATGACGTGCGCGGACGGTTCCCGGCGGGTCTTCGGTCGCGCTCCGGCCGGGGACGCGATCTGCCGGTTTGTTGTCATGGCCGCGAAGAAGTGGCGGCTCGGCGGTGCACGGAGGCCGAAATTCACCCCTGTGAGTGACGGCTCTTTTTCACCCTGCCGATCGGCCCAGGAGTTGTCCACAGGATTTGGGAACCCGGTGGCCGGGATTTCCTCCAAGGCGCACTCTCAACTCGCACCGCTCGATTCCGTACGGTGCATCGGCGAGAACGGAGAGTGTGCTGTGAACGACATGCACGTGACGGTGCTGGGCAATGTCGCGACGGAGGTGCGCTACGGGGAAACCTCCGGCGGGGTGCCGATGGCGAACTTCCAACTCGGCTGCACCGAGCGGCGGTACGACCGGGAGCACGCCTGCTGGGTGGACGGCGAGACGCAGTGGCTGAGGGTGACGGCCTGGCGGGCGCTCGCGGTGAACCTGATCGGCTCGCTGGCCAAGGGCGATCCGGTGCTGGTGACCGGCCGGCTGCGGGTGCACGAGTGGACGGAGGGGGAGGTGAAGCGCAGCCGGGCCGAGATCAACGCCCGGTCGGTCGGACACGATCTCACCCGTGGCACCTCGGCGTTCCGTTGGGCGACGGGGGTGCGCGAGCAGCCGTCGAGTGCGGCCGGGGGTGCCGCGGCGCAGGCGGCGAGCGAGCCGGTGCCCGGGTGGATCGTCAACGCGCTGGAGTCGCGGCGGGCTTCGGCGGTGGCCGCGGCGCCCCGTCTGTTCGAGCCGCCGGGTGCGGGGCCGGTGACGGAGCGGCAGGAGAGCGTGTCCGAGGGGGAGAGGGGAGGTGAAGACCGGGCGATGCCGAGCTGACCGGTCGATGACCTTCTCTGTCGACAAATATGTTGATCGAGAAGGGTGTTGCGCCCGCATGCGCAATCTCGACCGGATAACGGAAAGTCATGAGCGATTCTGGCAGAGTGTCAGCTTGTGTGGATCCTGAGGGGGTTGATAACGATCCAGATACGGAATCGTCCTGATTTCGCATGGGGGTTTCGAGTCCTCTGGGGCTCAATAGGATTCGTCTGGTTCATACCCGCAGCAGTGCCACAGGGGGCACGCGCGGCACGGCAAGTCGGCGGGCTGCCCACTCGGTTCGGTCCGCTTCGGAGGGATCCCAGATGTTCAAGAGGCAGGGGCGGGGTCTGTCCCGCATAGCCACTGTCATGCTCACGACCAGCGTTGCGCTGGGCGGAGGCCTGTTCGCGGCCGGTGCGGCGGCCGCGGCGGATACCCCCGCCTCGGGCGTGACCTCGGCAGTGATTCAGGACACGATCTTCGGCGAGAAGGTCGACGTCGACGGCAACACCTACGACGCGGGTCTGTTCACGCTGAAGACCGCCGACGGTGAGCTGAAGACCTACTGCATCGACTTCGGCTTCCCGGTCGACATCCACGCCAAGGACCCGATCAAGTACCAGGAGGCGGACTGGTCGGCGAGCTCCCTCGGCAGCCCGAAGCGCGCGGAGCCCGCCTCCAAGATCCGCTGGATCCTGGAGAACTCCTACCCGAAGGTCTCGGAGAGCTCGCTCGCCACTGCCCTCAACATCCCCGGCCTCACCGCCGAGGACGCTGCCGCCGGCACCCAGGCCGCGATCTGGAAGTTCTCGGACGGCAAGGACGCCTCTCCGCACAGCGAGGCGGCCACGAAGCTGCGCGACTACCTGATCAGCGGCGCCAACAAGGGCATCGCCGCCGAGCCCAAGCCGTCGCTGAGCCTCACCCCGGACTCCGTCTCCGGCAAGTCCGGCAGCAAGCTGGGCCCGATCGTCCTCAACTCCAGCGCCAACGAGGTGAAGCTGGCCGTCACGGGTGACGCCGCCGACAAGGCCAAGCTGGTGGACAAGGACGGCAAGCCGGTCGGCGCCACCCTGACCGGCCCGATCGCCAAGGACACCCAGCTGTTCGTGGACGTTCCGGCCGGCACCCCGGACGGCTCGCTCGCCCTCAAGGCCGACGTCTCCACCGTGGTGCCCAGCGGCCGCGTGTTCCTCAGCAAGGGCTACACCGCCGACAACCACAGCCAGACCATGATCCTGGCCGGCTCCGGCAAGGTCAGCGTCTCCGCCGCCGCCAAGGCCACCTGGAAGCAGGGCAAGGGCGCGCTGATCGACAGCACCGCCAAGATCGAGTGCGCCAACAACGGTGTGCGGGTCTCCGTCACCAACGGTGGTGACGAGGCCGGTACCGTCACGGTCAACAAGCAGCAGCTGACCGTCCAGCCCGGCAAGACCGAGAGCGTGCTCGTCCCGGTCGCCGAGAAGACCGGTTACAAGATCACCGTCACCGGCCCGAACGGCTACAGCCGCGACTTCCAGGGCGTCCTGGACTGCAAGACCGGCACCGGCAACCCGAGCTCCGCCCCGACCGCCCCGACCGGCACCGGCACCGCCACCCCGTCGGGCACTCCGAGCACCGGCGCCGCCCACCCGGCTCCGTCCACGACCAGCGCCGCCCCGGGTACCGGTGGCCTGGCCCAGACCGGTGCCGACAGCAACACCCCGCTGCTGGCCGGCATCGCGGGTGCCCTGGTCATCGCCGGTGGCGCTGCGGTCTTCTTCCTGCGTCGCCGTGGCCGCCACGGTGGCAACGCCGCCTGAACCGGTAGCACGGACTAGCCGGCAGTACCGCCTGGTCCTGCTCGGTCACGGCCCGGCTCCCCGCACTCGCTGCGGGGAGCCGGGCCGTCGGCATTCGGGCCCGACCCGTTCCGTCACGCTCCGGTGGGGGTTCCCGGGCGGTTCGGGGCTTCCGGCCGGGTGCGGCACAATGGAAGGCTGCAAGCCGAATTACTCCCGACGACGCCGGAGCGATCTCACGTGGCGGAATACATCTACACGATGCGCAAGGTGCGCAAGGCTCACGGAGACAAGGTCATCCTTGACGACGTGACGCTCAGCTTCCTCCCCGGAGCGAAGATCGGCGTCGTGGGCCCCAACGGTGCCGGTAAGTCGACCGTGCTGAAGATGATGGCCGGCCTGGAGCAGCCCTCCAACGGCGACGCCTTCCTCTCGCCCGGCTTCACCGTCGGCATGCTCCTCCAGGAGCCGCCGCTGGACGAGTCCAAGACGGTCCTGGAGAACGTCCAGGACGGCGTCAAGGAGATCAAGGGGAAGCTCGACCGCTTCAACGAGATCGCCGAGCTGATGGCGACCGACTACTCGGACGCCCTGCTCGAGGAGATGGGCAAGCTCCAGGAGGAGCTGGACCACGCCGAGGCCTGGGACCTGGACGCCCAGCTGGAGCAGGCCATGGACGCCCTGGGCTGCCCGCCCGGCGACTGGGCGGTCACCAAGCTCTCCGGTGGCGAGAAGCGCCGCGTCGCGCTCTGCAAGCTGCTGCTGGAGGCCCCCGACCTGCTGCTGCTCGACGAGCCCACCAACCACCTGGACGCCGAGTCGGTGAACTGGCTGGAGCAGCACCTGGAGAAGTACAAGGGCACCGTCGTGGCCGTCACCCACGACCGGTACTTCCTGGACAACGTGGCCGAGTGGATCCTGGAGCTCGACCGCGGGCGCGCCTACCCGTACGAGGGCAACTACTCCACCTACCTGGAGACCAAGCAGTCCCGTCTCAAGGTCGAGGGCCAGAAGGACGCCAAGCGCGCCAAGCGGCTCAAGGAAGAGCTCGAGTGGGTCCGCTCCAACGCCAAGGGCCGCCAGGCGAAGTCTAAGGCCCGCCTCGCCCGTTACGAGGAGATGGCAGCCGAGGCCGACAAGATGCGGAAGCTGGACTTCGAGGAGATCCAGATCCCGCCGGGCCCGCGCCTGGGCAACGTCGTCATCGAGGTGGAGAACCTCAACAAGGCCTTCGGCGAGAAGGTCCTGATCGACGACCTGAGCTTCACCCTGCCGCGCAACGGCATCGTCGGCATCATCGGCCCGAACGGCGCCGGCAAGACCACCCTGTTCAAGATGCTCCAGGACCTGGAGACCCCGGACAGCGGCACGGTCAAGGTCGGCGAGACCGTCAAGATCAGCTACGTCGACCAGACCCGCTCCAACATCGACCCGAAGAAGACCCTCTGGGAGGTCGTCTCCGACGGTCTGGACTGGATCAACGTCGGCCAGGTCGAGATGCCGTCCCGCGCCTACGTGTCCGCCTTCGGCTTCAAGGGCCCGGACCAGCAGAAGCCGGCCGGCGTGCTCTCCGGCGGTGAGCGCAACCGCCTGAACCTGGCGCTCACCCTCAAGCAGGGCGGCAACCTGCTGCTCCTCGACGAGCCCACCAACGACCTCGACGTCGAGACGCTCTCCTCGCTGGAGAACGCCCTGCTGGAGTTCCCCGGCTGCGCCGTGGTCATCTCCCACGACCGCTGGTTCCTGGACCGAGTGGCGACCCACATCCTCGCCTACGAGGGTGAGAGCAAGTGGTTCTGGTTCGAGGGCAACTTCGAGTCGTACGAGAAGAACAAGATCGAGCGACTGGGCGCCGACGCCGCCCGTCCGCACCGGGCCACCTACAAGAAGCTGACCCGAGGCTGACATCCAGCTGTCACGACGGCCCGGCAGACCGCCCTCCGGGGCGGCCTGCCGGGCCTCGGCCCGTCGCCGGCACACGTCGGCGGGCGACCGGACACCGAGGAGAACACCCGTGGCTCGCCACATCTACGCCTGCCCGCTGCGCTGGTCCGACATGGACGCCTTCGGGCACGTCAACAACGCGGTCTTCCTGCGCTACCTGGAGGAGGCCCGGATCGACTTCATGTTCACCCAGGCCACCGAGGCCGGAGCAGGGGAGTTCGCGGGCGGCTCGGTGGTGGCCCGCCACGAGATCGACTACAGGCGCCCGCTGGTGCACCGGCCCGAGCCGGTCACCATCGAGACCCGGGTGACGCACATCGGCGGCGCCTCGCTGACCGTCTCCTACGACATCAAGGACGTCCACCCGGACGGCTCCGAGACGGTGTACGTCCAGGCCTCCACCGTGGTCGTGCCCTACGACCTGGCCGAGGGCCGGCCGCGCCGGATCTCGCCGGTGGAGCGGAAGTTCCTCTCCCGGTTCATGGACGAGGCCCCGGCCGTCGCGGCAGTCTGAAAGTCCCAGGACCCCCAACCGATTCGAGCTGAGCCGCGTTGACCATCACCGCCCGCCTCGCCCTGACCGACACCGGTGAGGCCGCCGACCTCTCCGCCTTCCTGCTGCGCCTGCTGCGCTTCGACAAGGCGGCGGCCGTGCGGCTGCAGGCGGTCGGCCCGGCCGGGGAGGACGGCGTGCTGGCGGTCTTCGGACGGCTGCCGTTGGGCGGCTCGGGCGCGCTGGCGATCCGCACCGCCCGGCTGAGCGGCCTGGACGAGCCGGTCGACCTGACCGTCTCGGCGGGCCAGCTGCTGGACGGCGTGGACGCCGAGGCGGGCGCCGTCGCACTGCCCGGGCCGGTGACCGGCCCGGCCTGGGCCGGGTTGCTGCCGCCGCGGGCCGGCTGGCGGCCGGTCGGGGCCCCGCCGGCGGCCGAAGTGTACCCGGAACTGATGGCCGGCGTACGGGAGTTCCGTGAGCGCAGCGAGGCCGTCCCGGCGCACCACCGCACCCGTGCGGTGCTGGACCAGCTGGCGGACGAGATCTGGTCCCGGCCGGTCGGCGTGCTGCCGGAGCTGCCGCTGCGCGCGGTGCACGCCGCGTACGTGATCGGCTTCCTGAAGCCCGGCGCCCCGCTCTCGGTGCACCGGGCGGGGGGCTGGCTGCGGCTGAGCGCCCCGGCCGGCTCGGTGGTGGTGCGGACCGCGGCCGCGCCGGGCGCGGGCCTGGGACTCAGCCCCCTGCGCTAGGTGTACTGACCACGGAGGTTGGTGACAGGGCTCACGGCGTGGTGATCTTGAAATGAGTGAGGGCCTTCTGGCTCGGTGTGGATTGCGACATCTGCACCTCAGCCAGAAAGGCCCTCATGCCACACCGTAACGCACCGCTGACCGAGACCGGACGCCTGCGCCTGGCCCGCTGCGTGGTCGACGACGGCTGGCCGTTGCGGCGGGCCGCCGAGCGCTTCCAGGTCTCACCCACCACGGCCAAGCGCTGGGCGGACCGCTACCGGGCGCTGGGCGAGGCCGGTAT
>NZ_JBSFGK010000095.1:0-30317 GCF_053596495.1 Kitasatospora sp. NPDC001683 | reverse complement strand
TCCCGTGGCCGGGGGGGCCCCCCCCCCCCCGGGGGGGGGGGGCGCGGCCCCCCCCCCCCCCCCCCCACGCCCGCCTCCCTCCCACCCGACCAGGCGAGAGGGACGCGCTGCGGGAGGGGCGGTGGAGGGGGGCGTTGCGGGTGATTTTCCGACTGCCAACGGCACCCGGCCATGAGCCCACAGAGTCGGCAGTCGGAAAATCATCCAGCCCCCGGAGCGGCCACCCCGGGAACCGCCCCGGCCACCCACCCTCCCGAGAACCCACCGAACACCCACAGACCCCCCACATCCCCGACAATGGACAAGGCAGCACCCAAGGGAGAGCACCAACCGGAAGGCCGGCATGTCGGGAGCAGCACCACACATCACCGTCCCCACCTGGCTGACGAACAGCGTCACCGCCGCCCACGGCGACCAGGGCCGCCGATGGCTGGCCACCCTCCCCGCCAGCACCGCCGCCCACCTGAGCCGCTGGAACCTCACCCTCGAACGCACCCTGGACCCGGGCGGCAGCCTCAGCCTGATCGCGTACGTGCACCGCGACGACCTCTCCCCCGCCGTCCTCAAGACCGGCCTGGTCACCCCCGAGACCGCCCACGAGCACAGCGCCCTCACCCACTGGGCCGGCCGGGGAGCCGTGCTGCTCCTGGACGCCGACCCCGCCGAGGGCGTCCTGCTGCTGGAGCGCCTGCACGGCGAGATCCCGCTGCGCTCGCTCGCCGAGCCCAAGGCCATGCTGGAGGCGACCAGCCTGCTGCACCGCCTCTGGGTGGAGCCGCCCGCCGGGAGCGTCCTGCCCACCCTCGGGGACCGGGTCGCGGACACCGCCGCCCGTCTCGCCGAGCACCGATCCGATCCCGCCGCGGCCGCCGCCCAGGCCCTGGTCGACGAGGCGCTGTCCACCGCCGAGGACCTGACCGGCTCCGCCGCCGAGACCTTCCTGCTGCACGGCGACTTCCACCACGGCAACGTCCTCGCCGCCGACCGCGCCCCCTGGCTGGCGATCGACCCCCGCCCGCTGGCCGGCGAACGCGCCTACGACCTGGCCCGGCTCGTCCTGGACCGCGCGGACACCCTGCTCGGTTCCCCCGGCGCCCCCGCCGCCGTCCGCCGCCGGCTCCACCAGCTCGCCGAGGCCCTCGACGTCGACCGGGACCGCCTGCGCGGCTGGACCCTGTTCCGCGCCGTCGACCTGGCCCTGCGCGACCTGACCACGGGCCGCCGCGAGGACGCCGAACTCCACCTGGAGTTCGCGGGGCTCCTCTGAACAGGCCGATCCAGCGGGCCGTACAGGCCGATCCAGCGGGCCGCCCCGAGCACGGCCTAAGCGATGCCCCCCGGCCGCCGCAGCGGCAACCGCGCGCCCATCACCGCGTACAGCCGGTCCGTCGCCGGGAACCGTACCGCCCGGGCCAGGTCCTGGTACCCCAGCGCCCGGTAGAGCCGCCGGGCCGGGGTCTCCGCGTCGATCGCCGACAGGATGCTGCGGTCCAGCCCCGACCCCTCGCACAACAGCCGGATCAGCCGCGAGCCCACTCCCTGCCCCTGGAACTCCGGCAACACGTGCAGTTCGGTGACCGCGAACACGTCGTCCAGCCAGTCCGCGTACCCCTGGGCGGTCAGGTACGGCTCGATGACCGTGCTCCACCAGTGCTCCCGCTGGTTCGGCATCCCGTACCCGAACCCGACCAGCCGCCCCCCGCTCATCGCCCCGAACGCGATCACGCCGGGCTGCCGGGCGTGCCGCCCGACGATGTGCAGCCGTACCGCGACCTCCTCGGGCGTGAGGCCGAACGCCACCGCCTGGACCTCCAGCGCCTGCGGCGCCCAGGCCGCAAGGTCGATGGCCTCGATCGTCACCCCGGTCAGCTGATCCATGCTCCGGACGTTACTACCAGCCGCCCCGTGGCGCGGCCGAAGATCGGAACCCGACAACCGGCGAAGCAGCGGCGAACCGCGCCACCACGGCACCCCTCGCCACCACAACACCCCGGGCCGCAGCACGCCCACGAGCGCGCGCTCAGAACAGGACGCTCATGAACGCCCCGACCTCGCGGAACCCCACCCGCCGATACGCCGCCCGCGCCCGCAGGTTGAAGTCGTTGACGTACAGCGAGACCACCGGCGCCACCTCCCGCAGCGCGATCTCCAGCACCGCGGCCATCCCGGTCTCGGACAGTCCCCGCCCCCGGTGCTCCGGCGCCACCCAGACTCCCTGGATCTGGCAGGCGCCCTCGGTCACGGCCCCGATCTCGGCCTTGAACACCACCTGCCCGTCCTCGGTGAACCGCGCGAACGACCGTCCGGTGGTGACGAGTTCGGCCACCCGGGCCTGGTAGAGCAGCCCGCCGTCACCGGCCAGCGGGGACACCCCCACCTCCTCGGTGAACATCGCCACGCACGCGGGCATCACCGCCTCCACCTCGCCGCGCCGCACCCGGCGCACCAGCGGATCGGGCGCGATCTCCGCGGACGGCGAGGAGGTCGCCAACAGCGGCTGGTGGCCCCGGACTTCACGCGCGGGCCCCCAACTGCGTTCCAGCAGTGCCCAGAAGGCGGCGGTCGAGCCGGCCGGTCCGACGATCGAGGAGCAGCGCCGGCCCTGCCGCCGGGCCCGCTCGGCGAAGGCCGCGACGGCCTGCGGCCCGGCGTTGACCAGGACGAGGTTCGCCCCCGCGTAGCAGAGGGCGTCGAGCACGCCGTCCCCGTCGTACCAGCCCCACATCTCCCCGCCGAGCCGCCACGGGTCCAGCCCGACGGCCTCGACCCGGGTGGCGACGAAGGCGTTGGCGACCGGGTCGCGGTGGAGGATCTCCAGGGCGTCCGCGAGGTCGGGCGGCTCCAGCACCCGGGTGGTGGCCAGCGCCCGGGCGGACTGGAAGGAGCTGGGGAGCATCACACCTCGATCGATCATCGAGACAGCACCTCACTGAGACGACTCTGGCCGCACCCTACTCCGTGGCCCCACCCGGCTACGGCCGCGGGGCCGTCCGCGAACGGACGGCCCCGCTTCCGGAAAACTTCGCTGCGACCGCGCTCGGACCACCCCACGGTCCCTCCGCCGTCACTCCGCGGCCACCCCGCGACGTGACCGCCCCGCAGTCATCCCGCGACACGTGACCACCCCGCGGTCACTCCGCGACACATGAGCGCCTCGCGGTCACTCCGCGGCGACGACGGTCGGCGAACCGGCCTCGACGCCCTCCTCCTGCATCTGCTCGGCGAGCTTGAGCGCCTCCTCGATCAGGGTCTCGACGATCTTCGACTCGGGCACGGTCTTGATCACCTGACCCTTCACGAAGATCTGCCCCTTGCCGTTGCCGGAGGCGACCCCGAGGTCGGCCTCCCGCGCCTCGCCCGGCCCGTTCACGACGCAGCCCATGACGGCGACCCGCAGCGGCACCTCCATGCCCTCCAGCCCGGCGGTGACCTCCTCCGCGAGCTTGTAGACGTCGACCTGGGCGCGGCCGCAGGACGGGCAGGAGACGATCTCCAGCCCGCGCTGGCGCAGCCCGAGCGACTCCAGGATCTGGGTGCCGACCTTGATCTCCTCGGCCGGCGGGGCCGACAGCGAGACCCGGATGGTGTCGCCGATGCCCTCGGCGAGCAGCGCGCCGAAGGCGACCGCGGACTTGATGGTGCCCTGGAAGGCCGGTCCGGCCTCGGTGACGCCCAGGTGCAGCGGGTAGTCGCAGGCGGCGGCGAGCTGGCGGTAGGCCTGGATCATCACGACCGGGTCGTTGTGCTTGACCGAGATCTTGATGTCGCGGAAGTCGTGCTCCTCGAACAGCGAGCACTCCCACAGCGCGGACTCGACCAGCGCCTCCGGGGTGGCCTTGCCGTACTTCTCCAGCAGCCGCTTGTCGAGCGAGCCGGCGTTGACGCCGATCCGGATCGGCACCCCGGCGTCCTTGGCGGCCTTGGCGATCTCGCCGACCTTGTCGTCGAAGGCCTTGATGTTGCCCGGGTTGACGCGCACGGCCGCGCAGCCGGCGTCGATCGCGGCGAAGACGTACTTCGGCTGGAAGTGGATGTCGGCGATGACCGGGATCTGCGACTTCCTGGCGATGATCGGCAGCGCGTCGGCGTCGTCCTGGGAGGGGACGGCGACCCGGACGATCTGGCAGCCGGACGCGGTGAGCTGGGCGATCTGCTGCAGCGTGGCGTTGATGTCCGAGGTGACCGTGGTGGTCATCGACTGGACCGAGACGGGGGCGTCGCCGCCGACCGGCACGTTGCCGACCATGATCTGCCGGGAGTGGCGTCGCCGGGCGAGCGGCTTGAGCGGCAGGGACGGAATACCGAGCGAGATCGCGGTCATGTGCGCAGGGTTCCCCGGGGTTGAGGTGTGGTCGATCGCCCCGCCGTCGGGACGGTCGAGGCCGGGCGCGCGGACGATCGCGCACCCGGCCTCCACGGTACGGCACGGTCCGGGCGCCCAGCACACCCGCCGTACCCGTACGCCCTAACCGATCTTCACCGGATTCACCAGGTCGGCCACCATCACCAGCAGGGTGAACCCGATGAAGACGCTGGCCACGACGTAGGCCACCGGCATCAGCTTGGCGACGTCGAACGGGCCCGGGTCGGGCCGCCGGAACAGCCGTGCGAAGCGGCGCCGGACCGACTCCCAGACCGCGCCGGCGATGTGGCCGCCGTCCAGCGGCAGCAGCGGCAGCATGTTGAACAGGAAGAGCGACAGGTTGATCCCGGCCAGCAGGTTCACGAAGATCGCGACCCGCTGGGCGGCCGACTCGTGGAGCGAGAACACCTCACCGCTGACCCGGGCGGCGCCGACCATCCCGATCGGGGAGTCCGGATCGCGCGGGGCGTTGCCCACGACGGCGTTCCACAGGCCGGGGATCTTGCCGGGCAGGGCGGCCAGCGACTTCACCCCGTTCTCGGCCATGTCGTACATCCGGTCGATCGACTGCCCGAAGCCGAGCTGGACGGTTTCACTCCTGGGGGTGAACCCGAGGAACCCGGCCTGGACGGTCTGGCCCCTCACCGGCACGCCGTTGCCGTCGTACTTCTGCACGTCGTTGACGGCGATGGTGGGCCTGAAGGTGAGCCGCTGACCGCCGCGGTCCACCACGATCTCCACCTGCTTGCCGGCCGACTTCCGGATGTCCGCCTGGAGCTGGTCGTAGTCGCGGATCCGGTCGCCGTCGAAGGAGAGCACCTTGTCGCCCTGGCGCAGGCCCACCTCGTTGGCCGGGGTCTTCGGCGCGTCGGCGGGGCAGGTGTCGGTGGGCTGGCCGGCCTTGACGACGCACTGGGCGACCGAGCCGATGGTCGGCACCGCCATGGTGACGCCGAAGCCCATCATGACCGTCAGGAACAGTCCGAACGCCAGGACCAGGTTCATGAACGGCCCGGCGAACATGACGATGACCCGCTTCCAGGGCTTGCGGGTGTAGAACAGCCGGTGCTCGTCGCCCTCCTGGAGCTCCTCGTAGGAGGCCTCACGGGCGTCCTCGATCATGGTCCGCCAGGGCGAGCTGCTGCGCTTGGTGATCCGGCCGTCCTCCCCCGGCGGGAACATCCCGATCATCCGGATGTACCCGCCGAAGGGGATCGCCTTGATGCCGTACTCGGTCTCGCCCTTGCGGCGCGACCAGATGGTCGGGCCGAAGCCGACCATGTACTGCGGCACCCGGATGCCGAACAGCTTGGCCGTGGAGAGGTGGCCGAGCTCGTGCCAGGCGATCGAGACGAGCAGCCCGACCACGAAGACCAGGATGCCGACCACCGTCAAAACCGTTGCCACCGCTGGTCCTCCGTCATGCCGCTCCGCTCATCGTCTCGTCGTACCGCGATCCCTGCCGCGTGGCGGCGCCCTGGTTCCGGCGCCGCCGTCGGGGCCGTCAGCCCGCCGCCAGCTCGCGGGCCCGGGCGCGCGCCCAGTCCTCCGCGTGCAGGACGTCCTCGACGGTCAGGGAAGTTCCCGCCGAAGCCACCCGACCGTCGTGCTGTCCGTGCTCGGCCACGACCTTCGCAACAGTGTCCACGATTCCGGTGAAGGCGAGGCGGCCCTTCAGGAAGGCTTCCACGCATTCCTCGTTCGCGGCATTGAACACCGCCGGAGCCGTCCCGCCCAGGGTGCCCACCTCACGGGCCAGCTCGACGGACGGGAAGGCCTCGTTGTCCAGCGGGAAGAACTCCCAGGTCGCGGCCTTGGTCCAGTCACAGGCGGGGGCTGCGTCCGGCACCCGGTCCGGCCAGCCCATGCCCAGCGCGATCGGCATCCGCATGTCCGGCGGGCTGGCCTGCGCCAGCGTCGAACCGTCGGTGAACTCCACCATCGAGTGCACCACCGACTGCGGATGGACCACGACCTCGATCCGGTCGAACGGCACGTCGTACAGCAGGTGCGCCTCGATCACCTCCAGGCCCTTGTTCACCAGGGTCGCCGAGTTGATCGTGATGACCGGGCCCATCGCCCAGGTCGGGTGCGCCAACGCGTCCGCCGCCGTCACCCCGGCCAGCTCCTCGCGGGTACGGCCCCGGAACGGACCGCCGCTCGCCGTCACCACCAGCTTGCGGACCTCGGCCCGGGTACCGCCGGCCAGCGCCTGGAAGATCGCCGTGTGCTCCGAGTCCACCGGCACGATCTGCCCCGGCTTCGCCAGCGCCTTCACCAGCGGGCCGCCGACGATCAGCGACTCCTTGTTGGCCAGCACCAGCACCCGGCCGGCCCGCAGCGCGGCCAGCGTCGGCCGCAGCCCGATCGAACCGGTGATGCCGTTCAGCACCGAGTGGCACTCCATCGCGGCCAGCTCGGTGGCCGCGTCCGGACCCGCCAGCACGGCCGGCAGCGGACGACCCGCCGCCTTCGCCGCCAGCGCCTCGCGCAGCGCCGGCTCGGCCGCCGGATCGGCCACCGCCACGGTGTGCACGCCCAACCGCAGCGCCTGCTCGGCCAGCAGCTCCACCCGGCCGCCCGCCGCCGACAGGGCGACCACCCGGAACCGGTCCGGATTGCGGAGCACGACGTCGATGGCCTGGGTGCCGATCGAACCGGTCGAACCGAGGATCACCAGCTCCCGGGGGCCGGAGGGGTCCGCCACGGTGGGCGTGAAACGCAGCTGCGGGTGGGCGAGCGAAGTCATGTGCCCATTGTGTCCTGTTCACGGCGCTCCCCAGGACGACCCCCGATCATTCCGATTACCTTCGGAACCATGCGTACCGTCATCGCCGGGGGCCACGGACAGATCGCGCTGAAACTCGAACGGCTGCTCGCCGACCGCGGCGACCGCCCCGCCGGGATCATCCGCCGCCCCGAACAGGCCCGGGACCTCGTCGACGCCGGCGCCGAGCCGCTGGTGCTCGACCTGGAGTCCGCCACCGCCCCGCAGCTCGCCGCCCTGCTCGCCGACACCGACGCGGTGGTCTTCGCCGCCGGCGCCGGCCCGGGCAGCGGCGCCGCCCGCAAGAACACCGTCGACCGCGACGCAGCCGTCCTGCTCGCCGACGCCGCCGAACTCGCCGGGGTCCGGCGGTACCTCATGGTCTCCTCGATGGGCGCCGACGCGGCCGCCCACCACCCCGCCGACGAGGTCTTCCAGACCTACCTGCGGGCCAAGGGCGCCGCCGACGACGCCGTCCGCTCCCGCACCGCGCTGGACTGGACGGTGCTGCGCCCAGGGTCGCTCACCGACGGCCCCGGCACCGGCCTGGTCCGCCTCGCCCCCTCGGTCGGCCGCGGCACGGTCGACCGGGCCGACGTGGCCGCCGTCCTGGCCGCGCTGCTGCACGAGCCCGGCACCGCCGGACAGACCCTGGAGCTGGTCGCCGGGAACGCCACCGTCGCCGAGGCGGTCGCCGCCGCGGCCGGCCACGACGGCTGAACGCGACGCGGGGCCCGGTCCGCACCGGACCGGGCCCCGCGTCAGCCGGCCCCTCAGAGATCGAGGCCGGTCAGGACCATGACCTTCTCGACGGTGTAGTCGTCCATCGCGTACTTGACGCCCTCACGGCCGACGCCGGAGTCCTTGACGCCGCCGTACGGCATCTGGTCGGCACGGTAGGACGGCGCGTCGCCGATGATCACACCGCCGACCTCCAGCTCCCGGTGCGCCCGGAAGGCGGTCTGCAGGTCGTGGGTGAACACACCCGCCTGCAGGCCGAACGGCGAGTCGTTGACGGCCGCGAAGGCCTCCGCCACGCCCTCCACCCGGTGCAGCGACAGCACCGGGCCGAACACCTCGGCCTTGGCCAGGATCGCGTCCGCGGGCAGCTCGGCCAGCACGGTCGGGGCATAGGTCGCACCCTCGCGGGTGCCGCCGACGAGCACCTTGGCGCCCTTGGCGACCGCGTCGTCCACCCAGGACTCCACCCGCTTCGCGGCGTTCTCGTCGACCAGCGGGCCGACGTCCGTCGCGTCGTCGTTCGGGTCACCGGTGACCTGCGCCGCGACCTTGGCGACGACCTTCTCCACCAGCGCGTCGTACACCGACGCGTCGGCGATCACCCGCTGCACCGAGATGCAGGACTGGCCGCCCTGGTAGTTGGCGAACATCGCGATCCGGGTCGCCGCCCAGTCCAGGTCGGCCTCCGAGGACCAGTCCGCGAGCACCACGGCCGCGGCGTTGCCGCCCAGCTCCAGGGTGGTGTGCTTGCGCGGCACCGAGTCCATGATCTGGTAGCCGACCTTGTCCGAACCGGTGAAGGAGATCACCGGCACGCGCCCGTCCTGCACCAGGGCCGGCATCCGGTCGTTGGGCACGGGCAGGATCGACCAGGAACCGACCGGCAGGTCCGTCTCGGCCAGGATCTCGCCCAGCACCATCGCCGACAGCGGGGTCGCCGGAGCCGGCTTGAGGATGATCGGGGCACCGACCGCGATCGCCGGGGCGACCTTGTGGGCGACCAGGTTCAGCGGGAAGTTGAACGGGGCGATCCCCAGCACCACCCCGCGCGGGAAACGGCGGACCACCGCGAAACGGCCCACGCCGCCCGGGTCGGTGTCCAGCCGCATCGTCTCGCCGTTGGTCCGGCGCGCCTCCTCGGCGGCCCAGCGGAAGACCGACACCGCGCGGCCCACCTCGCCGCGGGCCCACTTGATCGGCTTGCCGTTCTCGGCGGTGATCAGCCGGGCGAGCTCCTCGGTGCGCTCGGCCAGCCGCTTGGCCACGTGGTCCAGGGCGGCGGCCCGCTGGTGCGCCGGGGTGGCGGCGAACACCGGCAGCGCGGCCACGGCGGCGTCCAGCGCCTCCTCGACCTGGGCCTCGGTCGGAACGCTGACCCTGCCGACCAGACGGCCGTCCCAGCTGTTGTGCACCTCGAAGTCGGCGTCACCGCTCGCCCGGCGGCCGGCGAGCCAGAAATCGTACGTGGTGGTCACCGTGGTACCGGCCCTCTCCTCGTCGTCGTACGGCCCACGGGCGTGGGACCCGAACCCGAGGGTAGGGGCGAGGGCAGGCCGATCGGATTGGCCGACCAGGAGTGTTCGGCTCCGGGGCCACTCCACCGCGTCCAGGCGTGTGTTCTATTCCTCGCCGGAGCGCAGCGCCAGCCACAGCTCCATCCGCACGTCGGTGTCGTCCAGCGAACGGCCCAACAGCTCCTCGACCCGGCGCATCCGGTAGCGCAGCGTGTGCCGGTGCACTCCCAGGTCGGCCGCCGCCGCGTCCCACTGCCCGTGCCGCGACAGCCACGCCCGCAACGAGGCCACCAGGTCACCCCGGGCCGTCCGGTCGTGTTCGCGCAGCGGCCGCAGCAGCCCCTCCGCGAAGGCCGTCACCGCGTCCTCCCCGAGCAGCGGCAGCAGCGAACCCGCACCGACCTCCTCGTGGTCCACCGACCTGCGGCCACCGCGCAGCGCCACCGCCAGCGCCCGCTCCGCCTGCGCGTGCGCCGTACCGGCCTCCTCCAGCGCGGCCGGAGCCGAAACGCCCAGCGACAGGCCCTCGTGCTCCTCCACCACGCCCAGGCAGGCCCGGTGCACCGCGCCGTTGTCCAGCGCCAGCACCATCAGCCGCGGCCCGTGCGCGCCGTCCTCCCGCGCCACCAGCAGCTTCTCGCCCACCCGGGCACCCGCCTGCTCGGCCCGGTCCCCCAGCTCCGCGAGCGCTTCCGCGGCATCCGCGGTCGGCCCGGCCCCGGCCACCAGGACCCGTATCGTCCCCTCCGGCATCCCGCCGAACAGCCCCACCGCCACCTGCCGGGCCGTCGCCACCTCACCCGCCAGCACCATCCGCAGCAGCGCAGCGCCCATCCGCTCCTCCGCCTGGCGCAACTCCCGCGAACGCTCCAGGGTGAGGGTCAGCAGCGCCACCGCCGCGTTCAGCACGTACCGCTCGGTCGGCGTGATCCGGTCCTCGGTCCCCACCGCCAGGAAACCCCGGGCCCGCCGGTCCGCCCCCAGCGACTGGACCACCACGTAGTCCTCGTCCGCCGTGTCTATCCCCGGCGAACGCCCCTGCAGCGCCGCGCTCGACGGCGCCGGACGCCGCCGCAGCCGGTCCACCTCCGCCGCCAGCCTCCCGGCCCGGCGCGCCGCCCAGTCCGGCGCCACCACCGACAGTGCTCCCGACCCGTCGTACAGCGCCGCCCAGCCCCCCAGCCGGGCCGCCAGCCGACGCACCACCGCCGTCGTGCCGTCCTTCCCGAGCGCCGCCCGGGTCAGCTCCTCCTGGGCCTCGAAACTGGTCGTCACCGCCTCGTACTGCTCCGCGGCCAGCGCCGCCGAAACCACCTTGCTGATCGCGATGAACGGCGTCGGCTCCGGCACCCGCAGCAACGGCAGCCCCCGCTGCTGCGCCGCCTCCACCAGCGGCTGCGGCACCTCCGTGTGCGACAGCCCCACCCCCAGCCCCAGCCCGACCACCCCGGCATCGGCCAGCCGGTGCACGTACGCCTGCAGCTGCGCCGCCGTGCGGCCCAGCTTGATACCGGTGGTGAGCAGCAGCTCGCCACCCTCCAGGAACGGCGTCGGGTCGTCCAGCTCACTGGTGTGCACCCAGCGGACCGGCCGCTCCAGGTGGTCCGCACCGGCGAGCACCGTCAGGTGGAGCGAACTGTTGCGGACGACGGAGGCGAGTGTGGGGGGCATGGCACCTTCGGGGGGTCGACCTGACCGCGCCGTTGCGGCCGGGCGAGGAGAGGGCAGTGGGACTAGTGAGGGTCTCTCCCCTTCATTATGGACGCCCCGGACAACCAGCACTGCCGAATCCACCTCGAAGGCGACTTCCCTACCGCCGCCCCCGGTCGCCCCCGTTCACGCCCGTTCACCCCCGCAGGTCGACCAGCAACGGCGGCACCTGCTCCCCCGACACCGCCGTCAACGACACCACCGCGTGCCCCGCCGGCAACGCGTGCGCCAGATCCGACGGGGACCACCGCAGCCTCTCCACATCCCGCGTCGTCACCGACTCCGTCTGCGCCGTCGTCCCCGACAACGCCTTCCGCCCGATCCGCCCGACCCGCCTCACCACGCCACCGGAGGTGTCGGGGGTGTGGGTCACCGCCGTCTCCTGCACCAGGTGCGTCCCCCAGGCCTCCGAGAACAGCCGCCCGTCCCAGGGCGCGATCCCGGGGAAGGCCATCCGGCAGCCGACCGCGCCGAACAGCGGCGCCCGCAGCGCCTCCGGCAGGTCCACCAAGGTGCGCAGCAGCAGCACCGCGCCCGCGTTCGCGCCGCGCATCCGCTGCAGGCCGCGAACGGTGTTGGCGTCCAAGGCCGCCGAGGCGTCGTCGACCACCAGGCCCGCGAACAGCGAGCGGTCCTCGCGGGCCCCGGCCGCCTGCACGAACTGCCCCACCACCAGCCGGGACAGCATCCGGGCGGCCTCCGGGTGACTGCGCTCGGGCAGCTTCACCCGCACCCGCAGCGGGTGGTCCAGCACCCGCATCGCGAACGGGGGCCGGCCCGTGCCGTCGGTCGCGAAGGCCCCCTCGAACGCGGGCCGCTCCAACAGGCCCAGCCGGTCCGCCAGCAGCGTCCCCGGGTCGTCCGCCCGGTCGCGCTGGCGCTCCCGGTGCTCCAGGTCCCGCTCGTACGCGGCCAACCGGCCGGCCACGCCGAGCGCCTTCACCAGCGCCGCCAGCGCATCCGGCTCGCCGCCCAGCAACGCCCGCAGCTCGCGCACCCCCGGGTAGCGGCCGAACGCGGCGTGGAACGGGCCCACCACCTGCTGCAGCGCCGTCCGGGCGTTCTCCGCGCGGGCGGTCAGCTCGTCCGGCAGCAGCGCGTCGGCCAGCCGGGCGGCCGCCTCGTCCGGGTCCCGCGCCGCACCGAAGAGGTCCAGCCCGTACACCGAGGCCGGGTCGCCGGGCGCGATCACCACGTCGTACCAGGCGTCCGGGCCCAGGTCGGCGTCCGCCGCCCCGACCACCACCGCGCACGCCGTACCGGCCAGCGCCTGCAGGCACAGCGCCTCGGCCACCGGCCGGGCCAGCCGCGCCGTCTTCCCCGTCCCGGCCGGGCCCACCGCCAGCAGCGAGGTGCCCAGCACCGCCGGGTCCAGCGCGAAGTCGGCCGCCCGGTGGCTCAGCGGGTTCTTCGGCACGTCCTGCGCGACACCGAGGCAGACCTGGCCGAGCAGCAGATCGTGCCGCCGAGCGCGGCCGGGCAGCTCGCGCGCCTCGGAGGGATGCGCGAAGGCCGCCGCGCCGCGGGCGGCCACCTGCTCGGTGAAGGCGGGCACGAACACCGGGTCCGCCTGCGCGGACTCCCAGGCCCGCCGGATCCGCACGTAGTCGACGTCGCCGACGGCCTCCGCCTCCAGCCGCACCGCCGCCTCCACCGCCCCGCCCCGGCGCAACCCGTCCCACGGGTCCAGCCTGCGGGCCGCCTCCGCCGCCGGGCCCGTCTCCTCGACGGGCTCCTCCTGCGTCACCGTCCGCGACAGCAGCGGGGCGGCGTAGCGGCGCCAAACCTCGAGCCAGCGGCCCATGCGGCCGAATACCTTGATGACCACGCCCAGCACCAGAGCGTTCAGGGTCAACACCACGGAGGTGGCGACGAACGCGGATTGGGAGGGAAGGACACCGATGAGTGTGGTCCCGTCCTTGGCGAACTCGACCCCGTAGACGAAAGCCAGCCACCCCACCACCGCGTTGAGCACCGCCCGCAGCAGCAGCGGCCAGGTCGGGACCCGGGCCGCCTCCGCGCGCTCCGGGTCGATGCGGCGGTAGCCGAGCCGGTAGACGCCCGGTTCGGCTTCGGGACGCGGGGCGGTGGCCCAGGCGGCGAGGTCGAAGGCGGGGGTGCCGGGCCGTTGGTGGGGCAGGGGGGTCGGGGGTCTGGTGGTGATGTGTTCGACGTGGTGGTGTGACCCGTCCTGTGCCATGTACGGCCCCGCTCCCTCGCCCGCCCGGCCCGACCGCCGTCGGTGCCGCCATACCCATGCCGCCGTACCGGCGACACGCCCGTGCTCAGGGTAGTGGAGCGGGGCCTGCGGGTAGTCGTGGAAGCCGTGCTGGCCGTGCCGGACAAGTCGGACGGCGCAGTGCTACCGAGTGGCGCATGCCCGGCCGGGGAGGGCGGCCGTAGCCTGCGAAGCACCGAGCCGAGAAGTCTGGAGATACCCCATGAGCGCCGTAACGCCGCTCCCGCAGGAGCGCCGTCTGGTCACCGCGATCCCCGGTCCGAAGTCGCAGGAGCTGCAGGCCCGCAAGCTGGGTGCGGTGGCGGCCGGCGTCGGGACCACCCTGCCGGTGTACGTCACCCGTGCGAACGGCGGCGTGCTGGAGGACGTGGACGGCAACTCGCTGATCGACTTCGGCTCCGGCATCGCCGTGACCAACGTCGGCAACAGCGCCGAGGCCGTGGTGGCCAAGGCGAGCGAGCAGCTGGCCGCCTTCACCCACACCTGCTTCATGGTGACCCCGTACGAGGGTTACGTGGCCGTCGCCGAGCAGCTGAACGAGCTGACCCCGGGTGACCACGAGAAGCGCACGGCGCTGTTCAACTCGGGCGCCGAGGCGGTCGAGAACGCGGTGAAGATCGCCCGCGCCTACACCAAGCGCACCGCCGTCGTGGTGTTCGACCACGGCTACCACGGCCGCACCAACCTGACCATGGGCCTGACGGCGAAGAACATGCCGTACAAGCAGGGCTTCGGTCCGTTCGCCCCGGAGATCTACCGGGTGCCGGTGGCCTACCCGTACCGCTGGCTGACCGGCGCGGAGAACTGCGCCGCCGAGGCCGCCGCCCAGGCGATCGACATCATCAACAAGCAGATCGGCGCCGAGAACGTCGCGGCGATCATCATCGAGCCGATCCAGGGCGAGGGCGGCTTCATCGAGCCGGCCAAGGGCTTCCTGCCGGCGATCGTGGAGTACGCGAAGGCGAACGGCATCGTGTTCGTCGCCGACGAGATCCAGACCGGTTTCTGCCGCACCGGCCAGTGGTTCGCCTGTGAGGACGAGGGCATCGTCCCGGACCTGATCACCACCGCCAAGGGCATCGCCGGTGGTCTGCCGCTGGCCGCGGTGACCGGTCGCGCCGAGATCATGGACGCCGCGCACGCGGGCGGCCTGGGCGGCACCTACGGCGGCAACCCGGTGGCCTGCGCCGCCGCGCTGGGTGCCATCGAGACGATGAAGGAGCAGGACCTCGTCGGCAAGGCGCAGCGGATCGGTGAGGTCATGCTGGGCCGTCTGCGGGCGATGCAGGAGAAGTTCGAGGTGATCGGTGACGTCCGCGGTCGCGGCGCGATGATCGCCGTGGAGCTGGTGAAGCCGGGCTCCAAGGAGCCGAACCCGGAGTTCACCGCCGCGGTGGCCAAGGCCTGCCACGCCGAGGGCCTGGTGGTCCTCACCGCCGGCACCTACGGCAACGTGCTGCGCTTCCTGCCGCCGCTGGTGATCCCGGAGCACCTGCTCACCGAGGGTCTGGACATCATCGAGGGCGCCTTCGCGCTCCAGGGTGTCACCGCCGCCTGATCCAGGCGCCACCTGCCCGCCGGAGGGATGTCCGGACAGCGCTGAACGGCCCGTGGGGACCCTGGTCCCCACGGGCCGTTCGGTTCGCCGGGGTCGTCCGCGGGGGCGCCCGTGGGGCCGTCCGCGGGCTGGTCCGGGCGGCTCCGGCATGATCGACGGGACCGCCCCGAGGTTGCCCGGAGCGGGGTGAAGATGATGTGCGGAATCGCTGAAGGCGCTCGGTGCGGAAGGGCGGTTGACGTAGTGTCATCACAGATGGACAGCGAGCCTCAGCCATTGGCGGAGCCGTCCGCGGAGCCTCTCCGAGGGGCGGGTCCGCGTCGGCGCCGCGAGGACAACCAGGTCGACCCGCGAGGGTCGGCACACACCGAAGGCCGATCGACCGACCGTCCGACCCACACCCCCCGGGGCGCACGGAACGGCGATCATCAGAGCCGCCCCGGAGCTCTCCCCCCTGCTCCGGGGCGGCTGTCCGCCGTCCTGGGCCGGGCGGCCCGCTCGGTGGCGGTGCCGGTGGTGGCGGCGGTGGTGTTGCTGCTGGTTTCCTGGCAGGTGGCGATGGACGGGCCGCTGCTCGGGCTGGACCGCTCGGTGCGCGCGGCCGTCGGCTCGTCCCACCGGGACCACCCGAGCGCCCTGCTCGACCACCTGGGCCACCTGTTGTCGGACCTGGGCAGCGGTGTGCCGGCCGTTCCGGTGCTGCTGGCGGCCGGGGGGCTGGCCGCGTGGTGGTGGCGCCGGTCGGGGGCGGGGTGTTGGTGGCTGCCGTTGCCGGTGGCGGTGCTGACCGCGGTGCTGATCCCGCTGCTGGTGGTTCCGGCGAAGGCGGCGTTCGCCCGGCCGGGTCCGCTCGGGGACCCGCTGGTGCCGGGGCAGTGGGGCTGGTTCCCGTCCGGGCACACCGCGACCGCGACGTTCTCGTACGGCGTGGCGGCGCTGCTGCTGGCCCGGGTGGCGGGGGCGCGGACGGCGCGCGGGCTGACCGCGGGCGCGGTGGTGCTGGCGCTCGGGGTGGGCGCGGGGCTGGTGTGGAGCGACTTCCACTGGGTGCTGGACGTGGTGGCCAGCTGGTGCCTGGCCACCCTGGCGCTGTGGGCGCTCGCCCGGTGGCTGCCCCGGCCGGGCGGCTGAGGCGGTCAGGCCTCGGGGTCCTCGTTGCGGTGGACGAGGCCGGCCTCGCCGTTGTCGCGGTGCCATTCGACGACGAGTTCGTCGCGGGCACCGAAGCGGACGAGGTGGCGGCCGACCACGTCCTCCAGGCCGGCCAGGTTCTCGCGCTCGCCCTCGACCGTGAGCAGCAGCGCGTCCGCCTGGGCCTCCAGGGTGGCGGTGCCGGCGCTGAAGACCAGGGTGCCGCGGCCGGTCTCCGGGGAGAAGGACGTCTCGATCTTGCGGCTCATGTGGGCGGCGAGCTGCTTGGCGTAGCGGGCGGGGCGGTCGGTGGCGACGCGCGCGGTGGAAACGGGCATGGGCCCTCCAGGGACGGGGAGGGAACTTAGGGTCCCCTCACTGGGGAGTACCGTAGCCCAGATGCTGAGCTAGGCTCAACATATTTCTCCGTTCACTTCCCGGCGTCGGCCGCACGCCCCGGACCGGCCGATACGCTTGGGCGCCGACGCCAGCCGAGGAGACCGCCGATGACCACCACGCCGCCCGACGATCCGGCGGCCGCCTCCCCCGGCCCCCGGCCCGGCGCCCCCGGCACGGCCGCCGAACTCGCGGACGCGATGACCAGGGCGATCAAGCGGATCCGCCGCCAGACCGGCTGGCGGCTGGAGCCGTACGGCATCACCCCCGGCCAGGCCCGGGCGCTGCGCACGCTCGCCCACGTACCCGGCTGCGAGACGACGGACCACGCGATGCGGCTGAGCGACCTCGCGGAGAAGCTGCACATCGCCCCGCGCTCGGCCACCACGGTGGTCGACGCACTGGAGGAGGCGGGGCTGGTCGAGCGCCGCCCCGACCCGGCCGACCGGCGGGCGGTCCGGATCCTGCTGACCGAGGCCGGGCGCGCGGCGCTGGAGCGGATCGGGCAGGTACGGGACGAGGTGGCGCAGGAGTACTTCGGCGAGGTCAGCCCCGAGGACGAGGAGGTGCTGCTGCGAGTGCTGCGCGCCGCCGAGGCCCGCTTCCTCGCAGCCGGGCCGCCACCGCGGACGGCGCCCCCGGGCGCAGCGCGCTGATCCCGATCCCGGCGATCACCAGCAGGGCGGCCGCGGCGGCCGTCGGGCTGACCCGCTCGCCGAGCAGCAGCCAGGCCGAGGACATCCCGAACACCGGCACCAGCAGCGAGTAGGGCGCGACGGCGGTGGCGTCGTAGCCGCGCAGCAGGTAGCTCCAGGCGACGAATCCGAACAGGGTGGAGAGCAGCCCGACGTAGGCGATCGCGCCGAGCCCGCCGAGGGTCATCCCGCGCAGCGCGCGCAGGTCCGCCCCCGGCCCCTCGACCAGCAGGGACAGGGCCAGCAGCGGCAGCGGCGGGACGGCGCTGACCCAGACCATCCAGCGCAGTGCGTCCGGCGGCGAGGCCTTTCGGGTCAGCACGTTGGACAGGCCCCAGGCGACGGCCGCCAGCACGACCAGGACGAAGGCGCCGAACGGGCCGCCGAGGCCCTGGTCGAAGGCGCACAGGGCGATGCCCGCGAAGGCGATCGCCAGACCGAGCAGCCGCCGCCCGCCCGGGCGCTCGCGCAGCAGGACGCCGGCGAACAGCGCGGTGAAGCCGGCCTGGCCCTGGAGCACCAGGGAGGAGAGACCGGCCGGCATCCCGGTGTGCATGCCGAGGAAGAGCAGCCCGAACTTGACCACCCCGAGGACCACGCCGACCGCCAGCACCCAGCGCCAGGCCACCCTGGGCGGGCCGACGAAGAAGACCGCCGGCACGGCGACCACGGTGAACCGCAGGGCACAGAACAGCAGCGGCGGGAAGTCGTCCAGGCCGACGTCGATGAGGACGAAGTTGAGGCCCCAGACGGCGGCCACCAGGACGGCCAGGGCGATGTGACGGGGGCGCATGCTCACGCTGGCCGGAGCGGCGGGTGTTGGGGTCATGGGTCGAGCATGGCGGCCGGGGAACGTGTAGCACCAGCGATGAGTACTGAAGGAAACGCTTTAGGATCGCTGCATGATGGATCTGGGGCGCCTGCGGGCGCTGCACGCGGTGGCGGTGCACGGCTCGGTCGGCGGGGCGGCGGCCGCGCTCGGCTTCACGCCCTCGGCGGTCTCCCAGCAGATCGCCAAGCTGGAGCGGGAGACCCGCACGGTGCTGCTGGAGCGGCAGGGCCGGGGCGTGGTGCTGACCGACGCGGCCCGCGAGCTGGCCGCCACCGCGCGGACCGTCCTGGGGCTGGTGGAGCAGGCCGAGGTACGGCTGGAGGAGCAGCGCGGACAGGCGGTCGGGCGGCTGTTGGTGGCCGCCTTCGCGACCGGGGCGCGCGGGCTGATGCCCGGGGTGCTGGCCGAGTTGCGCCGGCGCTGCCCGGAGCTGGACGTACGGCTGCTGGAGAGCGACCCGTACCCGGCGGCGGAGCTGGTGGCGCGGGGCGAGGTGGACCTGGCGCTGGTGCAGGACTGGCCGAGCGTGCCGCTGCCGGTGCAGGAGGGACTCTCCCGGCTGGACCTCGGGACGGACCCGGTGGACTTGGTGCTGCCCGCCGGGGACGACCTGGCGGCGCTGGACGCGGTGCCGGTGGAACGGCTGCGCGGGCAGCGCTGGATCAGCGTGCCGCCGGGCAACATCTGCCACGACTGGCTGGTCCGCACCCTGCGCGAGGTCGGCGAGGAGCCGGACGTGCACTACCAGGTCGGCGACTTCGAGACCCAGATCGCGCTGGTGGCGGCCGGTCTGGGGATGGCCGTGGTGCCCCGGCTCGGCCGGGGCCCGCTGCCGGCCGGGGTGGCGGCCCGCCCGGTCGCCTCGCAGCCGAGCCGGCGGGTGTTCGCGCTCTGGCGCTCCCAGGCCTCCCGGCGGCCGGCGATCACCGAGGCGCTGGCGGCGATGCGGGACTGCTGGGGCCCGGCCGAGGAGCCCCAGGGGCGGTAGCAGGGAGCCCGGCGGGTGGGCAGGGCTCGGCACGTTGGCGGGCGGGCTCGGTGCGCTAGCCGGTGAAGCCGATGACCAGCCACATGAAGCCGACGCCGGCCACCGTGCACAGCAGGGTGCTGCGCGACGGGTGCGGGCTGTGCGCCTCGGGGAGGATGTCGGAGGTCGCCAGGTAGAGCAGGAAACCGGAGAAGAAGCCCAGGTAGAGGCCGAGCAGGTGCTCCGGGATGGTGAAGGCCAGGGTGATCGCGGCGCCGGAGACCGGGGCCAGCGCGTCGGCCGCGAGCAGGGTCAGCGCCCGGCGCCGGTCGTTCCCGTACAGGTGGGTGATCGTGTACGTGTTGAAGCCGTCGGCGAAGTCGTGCGCGACCACCGCGATGGCCACCACGGTGCCGACCGTGGTGCCGGCCTGGAAGGCGGCGCCGATCGCGAAGCCGTCCATCACGCTGTGCCCGACCAGGGCCAGCGCGGCGGTCAGGCCGATGCCCTGGTGTCCGGAACGGTGGGCGTGGCCGTGGTGGTGACCGTGGGTGTGTTCGGCGTACTCGCCCTCGTGGCCGCGGTGGATGGCGACGGCGCGCTCGATCACGTGGATGGTGAGGAAGCCGCCGGCGAACATCAGCAGCGCCTGGGGCACGCCGTGCACCTCGCCCGGCGCCTGGTGGAGGGCCTCGGGCAGCAGGTCGAAGGCGACCACGCCGAGCATCAGTCCGGCGGCGAAGCCGAGCACCAGGTGGCGGCGGTCGCCGGTGCGCTGGGCGACGAAGCCGCCGATCAGCGTCATCAGGAACGCCCCGGCGGCGACCAGGACGGCGGTCATCGGGCCGCCTCCGCCGCCGGGACCGCCGGGACCGCCGTAGCTGCCGGAGCCGCCGGGGTTGCCGGCTCCGCCGGGCCCGGCGAGTCGGCCGGGAGTGCCGGATGGCCGGTGCCGCCGTGTGGTCTGCCGAGCGCTCTGCCCATTCCTCTCCCCCTGGGGTCCGCCCGTGGCCGGGCCGACCGCCGACCGTACCGGACGGCCGTTCGACGGTGATCGCCCGGGGGTGCCGGAGGCGCGACCGCTCCTCGGCCGCGATCCCTGTCGGCCCGGTCACCCTCAGCCTTGGTCCGGGCACGGAGGGGCGCCCGCCGGGTGGGCCGCCGGGGTGAACGCCCTGGTCGGACCGGGCCGCCCCGGCTCGAGGGGCCGGTCAGCGGCCGGCGGCGAGCGGCAGGCCGAGGTGGGTGCGGGCGAGTTCGCGGACGCCGTCGCCGTCGATCAGGTGGATGTGCCGGTGGCTCTCCGCCGCGGTGAGGTCCAGGGCCTCCTCGGCGAAGCGGCCGGTGGTCAGCCGCAGGCCGCGTTCGGCGGACTCCTCGCGGACCGCCTCGGCCAGGGTCTCGACCTGCTCCGCGCTGACCGCCACGGTGTCCCGGGAGGCCCAGACCACCCAGCGGCCGGGCAGCGCGCTGCCGGGGGCGCCCTCGCCGGTGGCGACCAGCCCGGCCGGGCCGCGCAGTCGGACGCTCCACTCGGCGAGTCCGCCCCGGGTGAGCAGGTCGCGCACCAGGTGGGCGAACTCGTTGGCGGACAGGTCGGGCGCGGCCGGGACGGTGGCACCGGCCTGGGCGGCCGGCTGGACGACCGTCCGGGCGTACGGGTCCGGGGTGACGGCGGCGCCGAGCTGGCGCAGCCGGACCAGGGCCTCGTCCTGCTCGGCGTCGGCGTAGACGCCCTCGTCGTCGCGGTCCTCGTACGGGGTCTCCGGCGGCAGCAGCCGGGTACGGGCGAGCGCGTCGCGGTCGGCGTCCACGCTGAGCAGGCAGAGCGGCTCGGCCGCGCCGGGCTCGCGCAGCCAGCCGTTGAGGACGACGCCGGTGAGTATCTCGTCGGTGTCCACGGCGTCGGCGGCCTGCAGCGAGCGCAGGGCGAGCCGGGCGACCAGCCGCAGGTAGTCGGTGGCCCGGTCCGCGGGCGGGCGCGGCACCGGGACGATGTCGCCCTCGGGGGCGAGCCGGTAGCCGGTGAGCGAGGGCACCAGATCGAGCGGGGGCAGGTCGAGGTCCAGCACGGCGGTGCGGGTGAGCGGGCGGAAGACCGCCCGGCAGGGGGCCGACAGGTCCTGGGTGGCGGTCTCGGCGGCGGCCAGCGCCCGTTCCAGCAGCGACTCCACCGCGGCCGGCTCGGCCAGCCGGTAGGCCCGCCGGCACTCCTCCAGGCTCTCGTTGTACTCGCGCACGGCGCGGGCCCGGGCCTCCTCGGCCGCCTCGTGGGCGCGCCGGGACTCGTCGGCGGCCGGGCTGCCGGCCTCGGCCCGGCGGGTGCGCCACTCGCGCAGGGCGCGCTGGTGGGTGAGGCGGGCCTGGGCCAGTTCGCGCTGGTAGCCGGAGTCCAGCAGGCGGCGGGACGGACCGCTCTCCGGGTCCGCGGCGGTCGGCTCGGCGGGGGCGAAGTCCTCCCAGCGGGGCTCGGCCCCGTCGACGGCGTCCGGGCCGTCGGCCGGGTAGGGGCGGGGCTCGTAGTGGCGCAGCTGGCTCTCGAAGTCCATGGCCGAGACGGGAAGCGCGGCTCGCCGCAGTAGGTCGGCCAGGCGATCGTGCTCGGCCCGGACGGTGAGCGTGCGGTGGTGGGTGAGGGCGGCGGCCCGGGCGTGCGCCGCGATGTCCTCGCCGGGATCGGCGTCGGCGGAGCCCGAGTCGGCGGGGCCCAGGCCGGACGGGGCGACGGTGGCCCGGCCGTCCCCGGCCGTGTCCGGGCCGGGGCGGCTGGGCGCGGCCGGGCTTGCGGCGCCGTCCGGATCCGGGTCCTGGTCGGCGCCGAGGTCGCGGAAGACCGAGGCGAGGAAGCCCGGTTGGGGGAACTGGACGGTGGCGGCGCCGTCGGACTGGCCGTCTGCTGAGTACTGCATCGGTCGTCGTTCCCCCATGCTCGTCCGGCGCCTGCCCGGGGCGAGCGACCGGTCCGCGGCCCCGCCCCCGGACATTGTCCCCCGAACGGGCGTGGCGGTCAGCCAAGCCGGTCAGTTGGTCCGGCTGTTGGTGAGGTGCAGGCCGATGTAGCCGACATAGATCCGGCCGCTGCCCGAACAGTCGTCCAGGTAGTGCAGCCGGGGCGCGGTGCGGCCGCCGCCGATCCGCAGGTGAGCGCCCATGAACGCGCGCCGGGAGGCGTCCACGCACTCCGGTACCGGCAGCATCCGCTCGCGCTTCCACTTGGTGTGGCTGAACACCGTCCGGGACTCCCCCCGCACCGCCTTGCGGGGCGGGAAGCGGTGGCAGCCGTCCGGGGTGTGCTCGCACCACTGCTTGAAGTCCCCGCCGGCCGCGCCGCGCACCGCCGCCTCCGCGTACTCCTGCAGGGCCGTCAGGCCGTCCCAGGCGAGCCGGGCCCAGCCCGCGCCGGCGCACTGGAGTCCGTCCAGGGCGAGCGCGCTCTTCTGGTCGCCGGTGAAGGTGAGCAGCGGGAACTCGGCGAGCCTGGCGAGGAGTTCGGTGAAGGTCGAGGGCTTGCCCGGGCACCCGGAGGGCTGGGCGGCGGCGCGGCGGGCGACGGCGGCGGGACCGGCCCCGGGGAGCGGTGCGGCGGCCGGGCCGCCGCAGTGCCGGCCGCTCAGGGCGCCGCGGGTGGCGGTGCGGAGGCGGCCCTCGTGACCGTCCCGGCCCTGGCCCCGGTCGCGGCGCTCGAGGCGGAGGGTGCGCCGGACCCGCTCCAGTTCGTCGGCCCTGGCCTGCTGCTCGGCGCGGTCCTGCTGCTCCTCGCGGGTGAGCGCGGCCAGTTCGGCGGCCGGGTCCGCCTGCATGTCCCCGAGCCCGGCTCCGGCCGGGCTCGTCCGACCGGCGGTCGGACGCAGCCGCGGGGGCGGGACGCGCAGCACCGGGACGGCGGCCAGCGGCGGCGGCAGCGGCTGGTCGGCGGCGAGGCGGCGCGGCTCGCGGGCGAGCAGCCCGGCGGCGCGACGGAGGTCCTGTTCTATTCGGCCCCGGGCGAGCACCGGATGGCGGGCACCGTCCTGCCGGGAGGCCGGGTCGACCTCGGGCAGGTAGGTGCGCACGGCTCCCCCGTACACGGTGTGGTACTCCAGCGCGACGTTGAACCCGGTGCGGGCGCCCGGGTCCAGCACGTAGGCGGTGGCGAGGCCGGGGAGCCGTCGGCAGAGCGGGCGGACCACCTGCTCGACCCAGTCGTCGAGCGGGAGGTTCACCGGCACGCTGGCGACCACGGTGGGCAATCGGCGCTCCGGGTCGCAGAGCTCGTCGATCAGGCCGTCGACCTCGTCGGCCGTGATCACCCGGGGAGCGGGGTGGACGGCGGCCGGGCCGTCGGCGGCGTCCAGCAGCGGGAGCAACGTGCGGGCGAGCTCGGGTACCGGCACCTGGCAGGGGGTGCGCACGCCGCTGCCGGTGTGGTGGGTCTCGGCCTCCAGCCGGAACCAGGTGGGGCCTCCGGCGCCGGTGGCCACGGTGAGGGTGAGCTGCCGGGTGCCGTGCGGGGCCGGGGTGCGCAGGCGGCGGCGGTCGTAGCGGCCGGCGCCCGGGCCGCCGCGCAGCGGTCCGTGGTCCCGGTCCAGCAGGACGCGCTCGCCCAGGCACAGGCGTTCGACGGCGGGGGACGCTCCCGAACGGGTATCCGGGGTGGGCGGGGGCTCGTCGCAGCCCTCCTGCTTCAGCCAGGAGGCGAGCTGTTCGTCGGCCAGGGCGACGGCCTCGGCGTGCGGAAGGGCGGTGGTGACGGTCATCCGGTAGGGCGTCGCGGAGCTGCGGGGGCCGGGTAGGTCGGCACCGGCGGGCGACGGCGAGCGGTCTGAGGTCATGCGCATACCTCCGTGCAGCGGGGTGGGGTCTGGTGTCCTCCATCGATGGTTTTCGTCCGGTTCGGCCGGATCCTTGCCCAGGAAACGCCACGGCCCGGAGCGGAAGTTCCAACTCCGGGTCACGACACTACGTTCGAGTGAATCTGTTCAAGCCGTCTTCCGCGTGGCGCAACCGCTCGGCTACGGGACACGACCCGCTGGGGCCGTGTCAGACCGGTACCTCGACGTAGGTGCGGCCGGCCGGCACCGCCACCGCCGTACCGCCGGTCGCCTCGGCCAGCCAGGTGTGGAACCCGGCCACCTCCGGCTCCGGCACGCCCACCTCGATCCGCACCCCGGCCGCCTCGTAGGCGAGGTCGCTCACCGCGTACCCGGCGGCCCGCAGGTCGTTCTCCACCCGCCCGGCGCGGACGTGGTCCGCCGTCACCGCGAGCAGCGCGACCGGCCGCCGCTCCAGCAGGCCGACCTCGTCGACCGCCTCCGACACCGCGTTCCCGTACGCCCGCACCAGGCCGCCCGCGCCGAGCTTGATCCCGCCGAAGTACCTGGTCACCACGGCGACGGTATCGGTCAGGCCGCGTCGGCGCAGCACCTCCAGCATCGGCACCCCGGCCGTGCCGCCGGGCTCGCCGTCGTCGCTGGAACGCTCGCGGCGCTGCTCGTCGCCGACCACGAAGGCGGTGCAGTTGTGCCGCGCGTCCCAGTACTGCTTGCGGATGCCGGCGATGAAGGCCTGCGCCTCGTCCTCGTCGCGGACCCGGGCGAGGTGGCAGATGAAGCGGGATTTCTTGATCTCGGTCTCGTGGCTGCCGGCCCGCCGGATGGTGAGGTACGGCCTGGTGGTCGGTTCCGGCGTGGCGGACATGGCGCGGTGGTTCTCCCGGGAACGGCGACGGCTGGCGGCGCGCACCCCGGAGGTCCGGGGCGGCACCGCCAGCCTAGTTGGCGCGCGACCGGGGGGTCGGCGGCCGCGGGAACCGGGCGGCGGCCGGGGCGGGTGGCCGGAGGCTCAGCGGCCGGCCAGGGCGTCCAGTCGGGCGCGGTCCAGGCCGGTCAGCGCGGTGACCTCGGCCGGGTCGACGGCGCCGCAGTCCAGGCCGCGCAGCAGGTAGCCGCTGAGCGCCCGGGCGGTGGCCGGTTCGTCCATCACGTCGCCGCCCGCCTTGGCGACGTACGCGGCCAGCCGGGCGGCGGCGGCCGCCAGGCCCTCGCGGTAGAAGGAGTAGACCGCGACGTAGCGGGTCGGCAGGTGCGCCGGGTGCATGTCCCAGCCCTGGTAGTAGGCGCGGGCCAGCGAGCGGCGGACCAGGTCGTGGTGGAGCTTCCAGGCGGCGTGCACCTGCCCGGTGGAGCCGGTGGGGATCACGTTGGTCGAGCCGTCGGAGAGCCGGACCCCGGTGCCGGCCGCGGCCACCTGCATGACCGCCTTGGCGTGGTCGGCGACCGGGTGGTCCATGCTCTGGTAGGCCGCGCTGACTCCGCAGGAGGCGCTGTAGTCGAAGGTGCCGTAGTGCAGGCCGGTGGCGCGGCCCTCGGCGGCCTCGATCATCAGGGCGACGGTGGCCCGGCCGTCCGGGCCGAGGATCGCCTGGGTGGTCTCGATCTGGATCTCGAAGCCGATCCGGCCGGCGGGCAGCCCGGCCCTGCGCTCGAAGTCCTCCAGCAGCCGGACCAGTGCGGTGACCTGCTCGGCGTAGGTGACCTTGGGAAGGGTCAGCACCAGGCCCTCCGGCAGGCCGCCGTTCGCCAGCAGGGTGGCGAGGAACAGCTCCAGGGTGCGGATACCGCGGGCGCGGACGGGCTCCTCCATGCACTTGATCCGGATGCCGAGGTACGGCGGCGCGCCGCCGTCGGCCACCGCGGCGGCGACCAGCTCGGCGGCCCGGACGGCGGCGGCGTCCTCCTCGGCGTCCGGGCGGGGCCCGTAGCCGTCCTCGAAGTCGATCCGCAGGTCCTCGATCGGCTCGCGCTCCAGCTTGGCGCGCACCCGGGCGTGCACGTCCGCGAGCAGCTCGTCATCGGCGACGCCGAGGGCGCGGGCGAGCTCGGCAGGGGTGCCGGCGTGGGTGTCGAAGGCCTCCAGCGCCTGGCGGCCCCACTCCCGTACGGTCTCGGCACGGAAGGCGTCGGCGGGGACGTAGACGGTGTGCACCGGCTGCCGGGTGCCGGAGTCGCCCGGGTAGCGGCGCGCCAGGTCGGCGTCCACCGGGGCGAGCAGCGCCTCCACGGCATCGCGGGCGGCGGCGGAGAAGGAGGCCCCGTCCGTCGGTCCGGTTCCGTCGACCTCGACCTGCGACATCCGCACTCCTCCATGCCGAACCAGAGCTTCAACAATTTGTTGAGGCGAAGGTAGCTCCGGCGGGGTCGGGCGTCAATGGCCGACCGGGCGGTGGACGGAGGGTGTCGGGGGTATCGGGGGGCGTCGCGGGCGGCGGGGGGTGTCGCGGGCGGCGGGGCGGGCTCAGTCCCGTCCGGCGGCGGCGTAACGGTCGCGCAGCTGCGGGTAGAGCTCGGCGACCTCCTTGGGGTGGACCGAACCGTCCGGCCCCTTTCCGGTGACGCCGTACTCGGCGGTCAGCCAGGCGGCGAGGCGCGGCGGGTCGGGCTGGTGACCGTGGTTGTCGATGTAGGAGACCAGGGCGTCGTAGGCGATGTCCTGGTCGAGCGGCAGGGACTCCGGGTGCGGTTCGGCCTGCGCGCCTTGAGCGGGCTCCTCGGCCGGAGCGGGCTGCTCAGGCTGGGCGTGGTGCTCGCTCTGGGAGGCCGGCTGACGGTGCTGCGGCTCGACGGTCGGCTCGGCCTGCGGCTGCGGGGACTGCGGCCGGGGCGCAGGGGCAGGGGCGTGGACGGTGTGAGCGGACGCGGCGCCGGGGGCGGGCTCCTCGGCGGCCGGACGCGGCGGCTTGAACCACGGCGAGGCCTGGCCCGGCACCCGCCCGCCCGGGGCGGGGTCGGCGGAGTGGCCGGTGGTGCGGACCGGGCGCTCGGTCCAGACGTTCAGCTCCTCCCCACGCGGCTGGGGAGCGCTTTCCACCACCGGCTCCGGCTCCTGGGCGGCGCGCAGCCGGACGGCGTGCAGCTTCGCCAGCATCGGCGCGGCGACCTCGGGCGACAGCGGCGCGGCGACCGCGGGGACCTGCGGCTGGGCCTCGGGCTGGACAGGGTGCTCGGCCTGGACCGGCTCGGGCCCGGGCTGCTGGACCTGCGGGTGGTGGGGCTGCGGGTGGTGGGGCTGCTCGGGCTGAGGCTGCTGGGCCGTCTGCGGCCGGGCTCCGGCGGGGGCCACCGCCGGATCGCCGACTGCGGGAGCCGCCGGAGCGATGGCCGCGGCGGCACGGTTCTGCTGGACCTCGGTCCCGAGCTCCTGGGACCGGCTCTCCGCCCGCGCCTCCTTGGCCTCGCGCTCGCGGGCCTCCTCGTCCAGCCGGTCGAGCAGCGACGGGTCCAGCGGGACGCCGAACTTGGCGAGCTTGAGCGGCAGCAACGCCTGGATCGGGGCCGACCGACGCCAGCCGCGGCCGTAGCGGAAGCGCAGCTGCGCCCGGTAGACCAGCCGGTTCTGCTCCAGCCGGATGACCTCGTCGTAGGAGCGAAGCTCCCAGAGCTTCATCCGCCGCCAGAGCCGGAAGGTCGGCACCGGGGAGAGCAGCCAGCGCATCACCCGGACCGACTCCATGTGTCGGTCCGCGGTGATCGCCGCGATCCGGCCGACCGCGTGCCGGGAAGCCTCGACCACGACGACGAACAGCACCGGGATGACGGCGTGCATCCCCATGCCGAGCGGGTCGCCCCAGGAGGCGGCGGCATTGAAGGCGATGGTGGCGACGGTCAGCAACCAGGCGGTCTGACGCAGCATCGGGAAGGGGATCCGCAGCCAGGTCAGCACCAGGTCGAGGGCGAGGAGCACGACGATGCCCGCGTCGACGCCGATCGGGAAGGCGTAGGAGAAGGCACCGAAACCTTTCTTCATCGCCAGCTCGCGCACCGCGTTGTACGAGCCCGCGAAGCCGATCCCCGAGATGATGCAGGCGCCGGCCGCGACCAGGCCGAGCAGGCCGCGGTGAGCCTTGGTGAGCGTTGGGCGTGCCATTACGTCTATCAACCCCTGGATGTCGGCTGCTGCCGTACGGGCCTCGGCTTCCGGTTCCCGTCAGTCGGGCCGCCGGACGGCTGGGCAACCTCCGGGCTCGGCCCACCGGAGTTTACTCGTACGGGTGTTTCAGCTTTTCCGCAGCCTGGAGTGTCGCCGTGCGGACCACTCCGCGCGTCCGGGCTGGTCGGGCCGTCAGCCGCTATGCCCGGCCGTGCCGTTGAGGTAGGCCAGCACGGCCAGCACCCGACGGTTGGCGTCCTCGTCGGGGGCGAGCTCGAGCTTGCTGAAGATGTTCGCGATGTGCTTGGCCACGGCACCGTCGCTCACCGACAGGCGGGCGGCGATCGCCGAGTTGGAACAGCCCTCGGCCATCAGCTCCAGCACCTCGCGCTCGCGTGGCGACAGCCCGAGCAGCGGACCGGGCCGGCGCGAGGTCGTCTGCATCAGCTGGGCGATCACGTCCGGGTCCATCGCCGTCCCGCCCGCGGCCACCCGACGGACGGCGTCGATGAACTGCCCCGCGTTGAAGACCCGGTCCTTCAGCAGGTAGCCGATCCCGCCCGTACCGTCGGCCAGCAACTCCCGCGCGTAGAGCTGCTGGACGTGCTGGGAGAGCACCAGCACCGGCAGGCCCCGGATCTCCCGGCGCGCCTTGAGCGCGGCCTGGAGCCCCTCGTCGGTGAGCGTCGGGGGCAGCCGGACGTCCACCACCGCCACGTCCGGGCGGTGGGCCAGCAGCGCCTCCAGCAGCTCGGGACCGGTCTCCACCGCGGCCGCGATCGTGAAGCCGTGCGCTTCCAGCAGACGGATCAGACCTTCGCGGAGGAGGTAGAGGTCCTCGGCGAGGACAACTCGCACGGCAACTCCAAGGTGATGGTGGTGGGACCGCCCGACGTGCTGTCGATGGCGAGGACACCGTCGAAGGTACCCAATCGGCGCTCGATCCCGCGCAGGCCCGTGCCCCGCGAGGGATCCGCGACCCCCACACCGTCGTCCGTGACCGTGACCCGGAGCAACCCGGCCCGGTACAGGATGTCCACCCACACCTGCTCCGCCCCCGAGTGCTTGGCCGTGTTGGCCAGGAGTTCGCTGATGCTGAAGTAGGCGGCCGCCTCGACCGGAGCCGGCAGCCGGTCCGGCAGGCTCACGAACACCTCGGTCGGCAGCGCGCTGTCCAGCGCCAACGCCCGGACCGCGTCGCCGAGTCCACGCTCGGCGAGCACCGGCGGATGTATGCCGCGCACCAGGTCGCGCAGCTCCTGCAGCGCCCGGGCCGAGGACTGCCGCGCCTCGGCGAGGAGCTCCCGCGCGGCCTCCTGGTCGGTTTCCATCAGATGCTCGATGGTGCCCAGCGTCATCCCGATCGCGACCAACCGCGCCTGGGCGCCGTCGTGCAGATCGCGCTCGATCCGCCGCAGCTCGGCGGCCTGGTTGCCCACCGCGTCAGCCCGGGTCTCGGTCAGCACGGCCACCCGCCTGGTCAGCTGGGCGTGCGTCGCCCGGCCGTCCTGGTCCAGCACCCTGCGGGCGACCTCGGCGTACCCGCGCACCGCGTACGGGGCGAGGACTATCCCGGTGAGCACCATGCCGATCCCGACCACCAGGCTCAGCACGATGGACGTAAGCCGCGGACTCATCGGCCCGAACGCGTCCGCCGGCACCGGGCCGGCCAGGGCGAAGGCCGTGCCCAGCACCAGCAGGAGGCCCACCGCACCGCCCAGGGCCGCGACGAGGACGGGGTTCACGACCAGCCAGAGCATCTCGGCGCGGGTGGTCCGGTCCCGCAGTCCCCAGTGGACCAGCTGCGCGTACTTCGCGACCGTCTGCGAGCGGTGGTACGAGTAGCCCGTCCACCAGTGTCCGCGCTCGTCCGACTCCAGCTTCGGCAGCGGATCGTAGACCGCCGGCAGTCGGATGCCGTACCAGCGCTGGAGGAACCGACGCGTACGGTCCGCGGTCCGCCGGACGCACGCGGCGGCCACCGCGGAGCCCACGACCGCCGCGACCGAGAGGGCCACCAGGGACGCCGGGAAGTAGTACTGCAGGAACTGGGCAGCCATCACACCCGCGAAGACGGCCGCCCCCACCGGCAGCACGAACCCCGGCACAGCCGCGAGCACCAACTGCGCCAGCCGGGCCAGCCCCTGGCCGCCGGCCTGGAGGGCCTCCCGCGTCTGCGCACGCACGGACATGCCGCTCGTACGAGTCTCTGTGGTCACGCAAGCTCCTGATGCCGGTACCGATCGTCCTTCATCAGTGTTCACGAACGACCCGCTCCGGACACTGGCCATGGCACCCCAATTCCGGGGTGGACCTAGCACCACCTGTCGGTGGTGGGAGCAACACCCGACTGTTCGGATGGTCCGAAAATGCGAAAAGCCCCTGATCCTTTTCGGATCAGGGGCTCTTCTGAAGAATTGTTCGGCGGCGTCCTACTCTCCCACAGGGTCCCCCCTGCAGTACCATCGGCGCTGTGAGGCTTAGCTTCCGGGTTCGGAAT
>NZ_JBSFGK010000094.1:0-30716 GCF_053596495.1 Kitasatospora sp. NPDC001683 | reverse complement strand
GTCGTTGGCACAACGACAACGGAGGAGACAGAGACCATGGAAACGAGCGCGGACCTCGGTGGGGCCTTCAGCACGGTCACTGCTTTCGGGCGCCGCTGGTGGAACGCCGTTCTACTTGATCGAACCCGCGTCCGGGCCCGGCCGTGCAGGACTAGCCAGCGGGACGGGCCCGGACCCAGGTGCGGTCCTCCGTCAGGTACGTCTCGACCCGCAGACCGGCGTCCGCCAGGGCCTGTTCGAAGACCTCCGTGCTGAGCGGGCGGGACAGGAAGGTCTGGGTCCAGGTGCCGTCCGGGAACACGTACTCCGCGTGGACGGAGTTCACCCCCGCCCCGACCGGTGTCGCGGAGAGGATCCGGGCCACCCCGTCCGTCCCGGCGATCCGGCTCTCCCGCGGCACGTTCCGATGCCAGTCCTCGCCCTCGCGCTGCACCAGTACGCAGCCGTCCTCGGCGACGTGACGGCGACAGGTCTCCAGCAGGCCCTGGCGGACGGCCGGATCGCCGGCGTGCACCAGGAAGGAGGCGAGCATGACGACGTCGAAGCGCTCGCCGAGGTCCAGCCGCTCGATCGGGCTGCGCACCGTGCGGACGCCCGCGCGCACCCGGGCCAGCATCTCGGCGGACTCGTCCACGGCCGTGACGGCGAAGCCGCGTTCGACCAGCGGGTGGGTCATCCGGCCGACGCCGCAGCCGAGTTCGAGGATCCGGGCGCCCGGCGGCACCGCGGCCTCGATCACGTCCGGTGCGTCGCCCACCGGGAGGCGGGTCCACACCTCGACCGCGCAGCCGTCCGGGGTGATCGCGCCCGCCCCGGTGCCGTCGTAACCCTCGCGTCGCTCGTTGCTCATGTGCGTGTCGTTGCCCATGGTTGCCATCGGAACACGGGTGGGGTGAGGAGGGAAGGGTGGTTCGGCGTCTTTCGGACAGTCCGTCAGTTCCCGGAACCTTCCGTCCGGTTGATCTCTCCGTGCGGCCGGCTGCCCTCGAGCTCGACCAGGGTGGCGCGCAGCCAGGAGAGTTCGGCCTCGGTGGTGGCGCGGGCGGTCAGCAGCAGGCCGCGCCGGAACGGGTCGGTGAACTCCTCGGCGGCGCGCGGGCGGTCGCCCTCGTAGAAGAAGCTGGCCGGCTCGGACAGGAAGGCGAGGCGGCGGCGGAGCACGGCGGCCTGGGCGGCCGGGTCGTCGAGGTGGCGCAGGAAGGAGACCAGGGTGGTCCAGCGGTTCCCGTCGCTGATGTCGAGCGGCTCGGGCTCGCGCAGCCGGTCGAGCAGTGCGGTGCGGCCGGCCCCGGTCAGGTGCAGGGTGTGCCGGGGTGCGGCGGCGCTGCCGGGCTCGGTCTCGCGGACCAGCAGGCCGTCGGCCTCCAGGCGCTTGATCGCGGGGTAGAGCGAGCCGTCGCTGATCGGGCGGATGTGGCCGGTGAGCGCGGCGAGGTGGCGGCGCAGCTCGTAGCCGTGCAGCGGCCGGTCGTAGAGGAATCCGAGGATCGCGAGCTTCAGCATGGGGCCACTCTCCCAGATCCGTTGTCTCGGTGCGTGGGTATATCGATAGCGGTATACCTCGAACTCGATATATGGTCTCGGCAGTTCCCGACCGACACAGGAGTGTGTGCGCATGCGCGAGGCCCCCGTCACCCCGAACGGCGACCGGATCCGCTGGGTCGAGCTGCCCGGCGCCGAGCCCGCCCGGCTCTATCTGCACGGGCTCGGCGCCAGCTCGCCCGTCTACTTCGCGGCCGCCGCCGCGCACCCGCTGCTCGCCGGGCGCCGCTCGCTGCTGCTCGACCTGCTCGGCTTCGGCATCAGCGACCGGCCCACCGACTTGGGCTACACCCTGGAGCAGCACGCCGACACGATCGCGGCAGCGGTCCGGGCGGCCGGGTTGGACCGGGTCGAGGTGGTGGGTCACAGCATGGGCGGCGCGATCGCCATCGTCCTGGCGCACCGGCACCCCGGGCTGGTCTCCCGACTGCTCCTGGTGGACTCCAACCTCGACCCGATCGAGCCCGGTCGGCAGCGGAGCGGCAGCAGCGGGATCGCCGGCTACACCGAGGAGGAGTTCCTGGCCGGCGGACGGGCCGAAGTCGCCGAGCGGGTCGGGCCGTTCTGGTGGTCCACCATGCGGCTCGCCGGGCCCGAAGGGCTGTACCGCAGCGCCGTGCACCTGGCCCGGGGGAGCGAGCCGATCATGCGCGAACTGCTGCTCGGACTCGACCTCCCGCGCACCTTCCTCCACCCGGAGTCCAACGCACCGGCGGGCGCCGACGGGCTGCGCGCGGCGGGGGTGCGGGTGGTGGAGGTGCCGGAGTGCGGGCACAACATCATGCTCGACAACCCGGACGGCTTCGCGGCGGCGGCCGCGGAGGCGCTCAGCGCGGGCTGAGCCGGAACCGGGGCCCCGGCCCGGACGGCGCCCAGCCCACCCCGCCCGCACCGGCAGGGTCACCGGCCGTCAGGTGAACGCCCAGGCCCGAACCCAGGCCGTCAGGTGAACGCCCTGGCCCGAACCCCGGTCGTCAGCTGAACGCCTCGACCCGGACCCCGCCCGAGGCGAGGGCGCCGCGGATCCGCCAGGCGAGCTGGGCGGCGCCGGGGGTGTCGCCGTGGACGCACAGCGAGCGGGCCTCGACGGCGATCCGGTCGCCGCCGACGGCCTCCACCGTGCCGTCCCGGGCGATGCCGACGGCGCGGGTGATCACCGACTCGGGGTCGTGCACCACCGCGTCCGGTTCGCGGCGCGGGACGAGGGTGCCGGCCCAGGTGTAGGCGCGGTCGGCGAAGGCCTCGGTCACCACCGGCAGCCCGACCCCCTCGGCGACCGAGAGCAGCCGGGAGCCGGGCAGTCCGAGGACGGGCAGCGGCCCGTCGCAGACCGCGCCGGCCCGCAGTACGCCGGCGACCACGGCCTCGGCCTGCTCGGAGTCGGCGACCACCCGGTTGTAGAGGGCGCCGTGCGGTTTGACGTAGGAGACCCGGGAGCCGGCGGCGCGGGCGAAGACCTGGAGGGCACCGATCTGGTAGGCGATCTCGTCGGCCAGTTCCTCCGGTGGGACGTCCATCGCGCGGCGCCCGAAGCCGGCCAGGTCGCGGTAGGAGACCTGGGCGCCGATCCGGACGCCGCGTTCGGCGGCCAGTGCGCAGACCCGGCGCATCGTCGACGGGTCCCCGGCGTGGTAGCCGCAGGCGATGTTGGCACTGGTCACCACGGACAGCAGTGCCTCGTCGTCGGTCAGGCTCCAGCGCCCGAACCCCTCGCCGAGGTCCGCATTGAGATCGATCACCGCATCGGCCACGCCCGTCCGCCTCCCAGCAGCTGTTGAGCCAGATGGTAGGGCCTGGGGGTGAAGCCCGGTGACCGTGACCCGGAGCCTCGGAGGGAGCACCGGCGCGCGGCCTCCACGCACGCGCCCCGGGGCGTGTACGTGGAGCGCCGACTCAGTTCGCGGCTAGGCGCTCCTGGAAGGAACGTTCCAGCGGACGCAGCGCCCGCAGCACGATCAGCAGCGGAATTGCGCCGAAGACGCCGAACGACATGTCGATGAATCTCCACGCCAGCGGGATCCCCCGCAGCGGTCCGCAGATCAGCGCCAGCGGGATCACCGCGCCGCAGGCGAGCACCGCCCAGCGGATCACCCAGATGTTGCGGACCGGGTCCTTGAGCGGCCCCCAGAAGGCGGCGGCGATCACCAGGTGGGCGAAGGCCAGCCAGTCGGTGCCGTACGCCAGGAACGGGTAGCGGTCGTCGGTCTCGGCGATGCCGGTTTGGACCCGCTCGAACCAGGCCGTGGCGGCCGGGAAGTGGTCGGTCAGCGGAGCGGCCGGGCCGGTGGCGAGGTCGACCAGCCAGCGGGTCTCGGTCTCCAGCGGGAAGGCGGTCAGCCCGCTCAGCACCAGGCAGACCAGGAAGAACCGGAGCCACCGCCGGACCCGCCGCAGGATGACCGCGGGGTCGCCGTCCATCTCGCACACCTCCAAGTCGCGCGTGCCTCGCCCGGGCGCGCCGAAGAGCAGGCGGAGCCTTGTCCCACCTGCGCGGAACGACTCTAGACCGATCTTTTGAACATGTTCAACTCCCATTGGAGAGCCCTGCGGACGCGTCGCGCCGGTTCCACCCGCCGTGGTGGACCGGGATGTCCACCGGTGCGGGCACGGCGCCCGCCGCCGCGTTCCGAATCCGTCCCCGACGGGCCGCCAGGCCGGCCGCCCAGCCCGCCCGCAAGGTCCGTTTCGGTCGATGTCGGTGCGAACCTCTAATCTTGTCCACCGTGACCGCCATCGCTGACCCGCCCACCGAGCCCGGCCTCCGGCCGGCCGCCGGCGCCACCGTGCCCGCCGCACGGCCCGCGCCCGGCCCCGCCGCCGACGAAGGCCTGGCCCGCCGGCTCAAGGCGCTGGCCTGCACCGCCCCGCTGCACGACCTGGACAACCGCAAGGTCAACCTGGCCGGCGAGTACGGCGGCTACGCGATGGCCGAGGTCGGCCTCGCCGCGATCGACCTGGTCACCCTGCACATGGACTTCGACACCGGCGCCGACCGCGACATAGTGCTCGCCCGGATGCTGCCCCGGGTCGCCGCCCAGACCCCGCACCGGCCCGCCCCCGAGCACGAGCGGGTCGCCCGCTGGGTGCTGGAGTCGCTGATCAACGTCGGCAGCGTGGACCGCGGCTTCCGCGCCGTCTACGGCACCTTCGGCGCGGACGGCGAGTACGTCCGCCGCGACTACGACTTCAAGCTGATCGAAGAGGTCCCCGGCCCCGACGGCGGCATCTACCTGCGCACCACCGACGAGGCGGTCAACGTCCTGGTCGGCGCGCTCGACACCGACGTCACCTCGGCCCAGATCGCCGCCGAGGTCAAGCTGGAGGTGCTGATCCGCCGCGGCCGCCTGGCCGACGCCCAGCTGGCCGCCGAGCAGGCCCGGTACCGCACCGTCCAGTACGCCGAGACGCTGCGCCGCGCGCTCGACGCCACCCGCCGCAACGTCCGCGCGGTCGACTGGATGAAGGCGGTCCCGGACCTCATCGACGAGGCACTGGACCACATCGCCGACCGCTACCGGCACGAGAACGCGATTCTCACCAACATCCGCAAGGCCCGCGACGAGGCCGAGGACCCTGAGCACAAGCGCCGCGCCGCCGAACTGGTCGACATCGTCAAGGACTGCATCCGCCGCCACACCCAGCTGCAGACCCGCCTGCTGGAGGCCGGCCCGCTGTTCCGCGCCGAGCAGGACCGGCAGGCCTTCGCCACCCCCGGCGCCCGCAGCGGCATCGACCTCTACGGGCAGCTGCTCGCCCCGGTGCTGCGACTGCCGATAGAGCAGGCCGTCCGCCCCACCGGCGCCTTCTTCGCCCGCGGCGCCGGCCTGCGCACGCCCGTCTCGGTCCGGGTCACCGACCTGGTCGACCTGCTGCTCACCCCGCCGGTCGAGCGCGAGCACCTCGGCGCCGAACTGCCCGACCCGGACCTGGTCGCCACCCCGGACGACAGCCGCTTCTCCGAGGCCCAGCTCGAAGCCGCCCTGGAACTGCTCGACCTGCCCCCGGACGCCCCCCGTCGGCTCTCCGGCCTGCTCGCCGACGCCCGCCGGCAGGACCCCGAACTCCCGTACCTGGTCGCCCTGCTGGCCGTGCACGCGGCCAGCCCGCCGGTCGGCACCGCCTACCGCCAGGGCGAGGAGCGGCTGCTGTTCGCCGTGGACGACGGCACCCCGCTGCGCGACCGGGAGTTCGGCGGCGCCGACCTCATCGTCGGCAGCGCCCTGCTCGACGCGGTCGGCATGGCCGCCGACCGCAAGGACGCCGGCTGACCCGCCGGGCAGTGACTTCACCACCACCCACGTTGACGAACCGTAACCACCGCGCCATCCCCGAGGAGCACCGCCCGTGACGACCCACCACGACACGTCCTGGGCGGCCGAGACCGAACCCGCGGCCCCCGCGCCGATCACCCCGGCCGACGTCGCCGACGCCGCCCGGCTGGTCTCCTTCGGCCTCCAGGCCAAGCTGCTCCCGGCCCGCGACGCCGAGTACGCCGAACTCGTCCGCCGCCACCGCGAGGACCCGCCGTTCGCCCGCCTCGCCGACGCCATCGCCACCGGCATGGGCCTGGTCGTCCTCGAGGTCTCGCCGCGCGCCGGCATGGCCGTCGCCGCCGCCGAGGACTCGCTGTTCGCGGTCCGGATGGGCGACTACTCGCGCCGCGCCGCCTCCGAGTCCACCGACCGCTTCCTGCACGGCCTGGCCCACCTCGCCGTCGCCGCGATGGCCTTCCCCCGCCCCGAGGACCTCGCCGACGACGGCTACCTCGGCCGGATCACCGTCAACGGCGTCGACTCCTTCGTCCGCCAGGCCTGCCGCCGCCTCGAGGAGCAGGCCGACGCCGACGGCGCCAACACCGACCCGGCCTCCGACGCCCCCGGCCTGGAGGCCGCCTGGCGGGTCTGGGCCCGGCGCACCGCCACCGGCGCCACCAAGGACGCCCGCCGGCTCTCCGGCTCCACCATCGGCATCGTCGCCAAGGCCGTCATGTTCCTGGTCGACTCCGGCTTCCTGCAGAAGGTCTCGGACGACTCCGGCGGCACCTACCGCACCACCGCCCGCTACCAGCTCCAGGTCCGCGACCTGGCCGGCAGCGCCGCGATGGCCGAACTGCTCGACCTCGGCATCGTCCCGGTCTCCGACGGCACCGCCAGCCTGCTGCCGCCGGACACCGGCGACGAGCTGGTCGCCGACGCCGGCCTGCCGTTCCACTCGCTCTGATCGCTCTGACAACCCCATAAGACGCACGGAGAACCGCCGCACATGTACGAGCTCAACCGGGTCCGCCTCTACTCGATCGGACCGGCCGGCGCCCGCTACGCCGACACGGTGCTCGACCTGCGCGGCGTCGGCGAGCCCGTCGCCGACCCGGCTCCGCAGCAGATCGGCCTGTTCGGCGAGGACACCGACGGGCCGGTCCGCCGCCCCGCCCCGGCCGGCGTGCTCTTCCTGGAGAACGGCGGCGGCAAGTCCGTCCTGCTCAAGCTGATCTTCTCGGTGATGCTCCCCGGCCACCGCAACACCCTCGGCGGCGCCAGCGCCGGCGTGCTGCGCAAGTTCCTGCTCTCCGACGACTGCGGCCACGTCGCCCTGGAGTGGCAGCACACCGTCACCGGCGAGCTGATCGTGGTCGGCAAGGTCAGCGAGTGGCGCGGCCGCCAGGTCTCCTCCGACCCGCGCAAGTTCGCCGAGACCTGGTACTCCTTCCGCCCCGGCCCCGGCCTCACCCTCGACTCGCTGCCGGTCGCCGAACGGGTCAGCCTGGCCGGCGACCAGAAGGCCCGCGGCCGCCGCCGCACCATGAAGGGCTTCCGCGACGCCCTCACCGAGGCCGGCAAGGCCCACCCCCACCTCGACCTGGTCTTCGAGGACGGCCACGACCGCTGGACCGAACACCTCGGCGAACTCGGCCTCGACCCCGAACTCTTCCGCTACCAGCGCGAGATGAACGCCGACGAGGGCGAGGCGGCCGGCCTCTTCGCGGTCAAGCAGGACAAGGACTTCACCGACCTGCTGCTGCGCGCCGTCACCGACACCCGGGACACCGACGGCCTGGCCGACCTCGTGCACGGCTTCGCCGCCAAGCTCGGCCTGCGCGCCGAACTCACCGCCGAACGCGATTTCACCGCAGGCTCGCTCGACCTGCTGGAACGCATCGTCGACGCCACCACCGCCCGCGAGGCCGTCCGCGAGGCCCACCGCACCGCCGAGCGCCGCGCCCGCCGCCTCGCCCACGCCCTCACCTCCCGCGCCGCCGCCGAACGCGACCGCGCCGAGGACCTCGCCATCGAGGTCGCCGCCGCCGCGAGCGCCGTCACCGCCGCTGAGTCCGACCGCACCCGGCACAGCCTGATCGCCGACGAACTCACCCACCGGCACGCCACCCTGAGCCTGGCCGCGGCCACCACCGAGGCCGCCGCGCTGCGCCGCGAACTCATCGACGCCCGCACCCTGCACTCCGCCTGGCAGGCCGCCGAGGCCGTGCTGCGTCAGCGCGCCGCCGCCGACCGGGTCGCCCGGGTGGCCGCCGCCATCCGCGAGGCCGAGCTGGACGCCGCCCCCGCGCTCGCCGCCCGCGCCCGCGCCGCCACCGCGCTCGCCCGCGCCCTGGAAGCCGCCGCCGCGGCCGCCGAAGCCCGCGCCGACACCGAGGAGCAGCGCGCGAGCGAGCTCCAGGAGGACGGCGGCAAGGCCCAGTCCGCCGCCACCGAGGCCGCCACCGCCGCCCAGAAGGCCCGCAGCGAGGCCGAGCACCTGCGCCAGCGCCTCGCCGAGGTCGAGCAGGAGACCGAAGCCGCCGTCGAGGCCGGTTTCATCGACGCCGACGGCGACGTGGACCCGGCCCGGGCCGCCCTGCACGCCGCCGACGTCGAGAAGGCCGCCGCCGCGGCCCTCGCCCAGGCCCGCACCGCCGCCGAGGCCTCCGCCGCCCGGCTGCGCGAGGCCGCCGCCGCCACCTCCCGCGCCGAACTCGCCGCCGAACGGGCCGGCGACGCCCGCAAGGCCGCCGCCCAGTCGCTGGCCGCCGAGCAGCGCACCGCCGCCCTGCTCGCCACCGAGCAGCGCCTGGCCGACCTGCTCTCCCTGACTCCTTACCAAGAGGACGCCGAGGAGGACGCCGGCTTCCTCACCCCCGCCGTGCTCGACCGCAACGCCGAGTACCTGCGCGAACTCCTCGACGAGGCCATCGCCACCGCCGAACGCACCCTGTTCGACCTGCGGACGGCCGCCGCCGACGACTCCCGCATCCTCGCCGCGCTCGGCGACGGCGGCCTGCTGCCGCCCGGCCCCGACGTGCTGGCCACCGTCGAGTACCTCGCCGAGCACGGCATCCCCGCCCTGCCCGGCTGGCGCTACCTCGCCCAGTCCGTCGACCCGACCGACCACGAGGCGATCCTCGCCGCCCGGCCCGAACTGGTCGACGGCGTGGTCGTCACCGACCCGTCCTCGCTGGAGCGTGCCCGCGAGGCCCTGCAGGCCGCCGCCCTGCTGCCGCGCTCCACCGTGGCCGTCGGCGCCGCCGCCTCGCTGATCGCCCCGATCACCGACGAGCCCGCCTTCTTCCTGGTGCCGCCGAACCCGGCCATGCACGACGAGTCCGCCGCCGACGGCGAGCGCCGCGAACTGCGCGCCCGCGCCGCCGCCCGCGAGGAGCACATCCGCGAACTCGCCGGCCGCCTCGGCGCCGACCGCGCCCTCGCCGCCCGCCTCGCCTCCTGGCACGCCAGCTGCCCGCCCGGCACCCTCGCCGAACTCGCCGCCGCCGCCGAGGCCGCCCGCGAGCACGCCGAGCAGGCCGCCGCCGCCCTGGCCACCCTGCGCGCCGACCACGACGAGGCCGAGACCGACCACGCGGCCGCCGCCTCCGCCCACGAGGAGCACCGGGAGGCGGCCCAGCGCGCCCGCCGCCGCGCCGACGCCCTCTCCGGCCTCGCCTTCCGGCTTCGCGAGCGCGCCAACTGGGCCCGCCGCCAGCGCGAACTCGCCGAGGACGCCGCCGAGTGCGACCGCCGCCAGGCCGTCTGCGCCGAACGCGCCCGCACCTGCGACGAGGACCGCCGCGCCGCCCAGCGCGCCGCCGACGACGCCCGCCGCACGGTGCGCGCCCTGCGCGCCGAACGCGCCGAGATCCCCGCCGCCGAACAGGCCGACGAGCCCGCCGAGCAGACCGCCCCCGCCGCGCTGCCCGCGCTGCGCGAGGCCTACCGGGCCGCCTCCCAGCTGTACGAGAAGGTCGGCGTCGGCGCCGACCTGCGCGCCGAACAGGCCCGCGCCGAGGGCGACGAGGCCGCCGCCGCGGCGGAACTCGACCGCCTCACCAACAAGGTCCGCACCCGCGCCGAGGAACTCCTCGGCAGCCCCGACGGCGCCGACGGCCCGGCCCGCCAGGCCGCCGCCGCCCGCGCCGAGGAACTGGTCGCCACCATCGAGGCCCGCTCCGCCACCGCCAGCGAGCAGCTCGGCCGCCTGCGCGGCGAGGCCGAGCGCTCGGCCCCCGCCGACGGCGAGGCGCACACCGAGCTGCCCGAGGAGCTCGTCCCCACCGACCCCGAGCACGCCCAGACCCTGCTGCGCACCGCCACCAGCCGGCTCGCCGAGTGCCGGGAGGCCGTGGACGCCGCCCGCACCGCGCACGCCGACCTCCAGCGCACCTTCGACACCGCCCAGTCCGCCGCCGCCGACTTCGACGAGCTGGCCGGCCAGCTGCGCGACGGCCTGCGCGAGCAGCAGGAGGACGACGGCCAGCCGGTCGAGCCCTACCTCGGCTCGCTGCCCGAGGCCCGCAACGCCTCCACCGACGCCCGCCGCGGCCTGCGGACGGCCGCCGGTGAGCTGTCCTCGGCCGAACTCGCCGTCCGGGACGCCTCCGACGCGCTGGTCCGGCACGCCAACGCCGCCCGCTACGAGGCCGTCCGCACCCCTGCCCGCCAGCAGATCCGCGAACTGCCCGCCTCCGCGCTGCCCGAGCACGCCGCCGCCTGGGCCGCTGCCTTCGCGCCCCGGCTGCGAGTGCTCACCGACGAACTCGCCCAGCTGGAGAAGAACCGCGGCTCGATCGTCGACCGGCTGCGCGGCCTGGTCGAGTCCTCGCTCACCACCCTGCGCGCCGCCCAGCGGCTGTCCCGGCTGCCCGAGGGCCTGGGGGAGTGGTCCGGCCAGGAGTTCCTGCGGATCCGCTTCGAGGACCCGGACCACGCCACCCTGGTCGAGCGCCTCGGCGAGGTCATCGACGAGGCCACCCGTGCCGCCGTCAAGAAGAACAGCGACCTGCGCCGCGACGGCATGTCGCTGCTGCTGCGCGGCGTCGCCGCCGCGATCGGCCCCAAGGGCGTCAGCGTCGAGATCCTCAAGCCGGACGCGGTGCTGCGCGCCGAACGGGTCGGCGTCGGCCAGATGTCCGACGTCTTCTCCGGCGGCCAGCTGCTCACCGCCGCCATCGCGCTCTACTGCACGATGGCCGCGCTGCGCGCGAACGACCGCGGCCAGTCCCAACTGCGGCACGCCGGCACGCTGTTCCTCGACAACCCGATCGGCCGCGCCAACGCCACCTACCTGCTGGAGCTCCAGCGCGCGGTGGCGGACGCGCTCGGCGTCCAACTCATCTACACCACCGGCCTGTTCGACACCACCGCGCTCGCCGAGTTCCCGCTGGTGATCCGGCTGCGCAACGACGCCGACCTGCGGGCCGGCCTCAAGTACATCTCGGTGGAGGAGCACCTGCGCCCGGGCCTGCCCGCCCCGCAGGACCCGGACGGCCCGACCATCCACGGCGAGATCACCGCCACCCGGATGTTCAAGCGCCCCGCGGAGGTTCCCGCCCAGCCGTGAAGTCGTTAGCGTGATCATCATGCTGACGATCGCGCACCTCAGTGACATCCACCTCGGTCAGGTCCACCACCGGGACGCGGGCAAGCGCGCCCGGCGGCGGGCCCGGCAGGTGATGGCGTACCTCGACGCCCTGCCCGGCCCGCTGGACGCGGTGCTGGTCACCGGCGACCTCGCCGACCACGGCCTGCCCGAGGAGTACCGGCAGGTCGCCAAGGTGCTGACCTCGCGGCACCCGGTCCTCACCTGCCCCGGCAACCACGACCGCCGGGCGCCGTACCGTCAGGTGCTGCTCGGCGAGGAGCCCACGACGGGCCCGGTCAACCGGCTGCACCAACTGCCCGGCGCCGACGTGCTGATGCTCGACTCCTCGATACCCGGGCAGCACGACGGCCTGCTGGACGACCGGACCCTGGACTGGCTGGACAGCCAACTCGCCTCGGGCCGCCAGGAGTTGCCCGCCCTGGTGGCCTTCCACCACCCGCCCGTCGAGCTGCACGTCCCGTACGTCGACGGGATCCGCCAGTTCGGCGAGGCACGGCTGGGACAGGTGCTGCGCCGCCACCCCCGGGTGGCCGCGCTGCTCTGCGGCCACTCCCACACCCCCGCCGCGACCACCTTCGCCGGCCTGCCGCTGCTGGTCGCGCCCGGGGTGGTCTCCACCACCACGCTGCCCTGCGAGGGCGGGAAGGGCGTCTCCTTCGACCACCCGCCGATGCTCGCCTTCCACGTCCTGGACGACACCGGCCGGCTCACCACCCACTACCGGGTGGTTCCCTAGCGCCCCGGCGGCCGGCCGGCCGGCGCGTACGGCGGCCGGCCGGGCTGCCCTGGCTGCCCCGGCTGGTACGGACGGTGCGGTGCACCGCCGGGCCGGGGGAGCGGCCGGGCGGCCAGCGGCTCGGGGGCGGTCCGGCCGCCCGCCATCGGGTGAGCGGAGTCGGACCCGCGCATCCGCTGGGCGGCGACCTGGCGGGAGATCAGGATCTCCAGCAGGCACCACATCGTGCCGAACACCCCGAGCCCCATCGCCATCAGCGCGGGCGTCATCAGCCAACTGCCCGCGTACGAGGCCAGGGTCGCGACCACCACGCCCACCAGCGTGAAGGCCAGGCAGAGCACCGCCCGGACCGTGGCGGAGCGCACTTCGTCGGGCAGGCGGCGACGGCGGCGTGGCACGGACATCGGGCGACCCCCAGGCGCGGATCCGGTGGTGGACACGGAACGGGCGCACGCGAAACGCGCCCCCTCGGCTCACTCTGCCCCGCCGAACCAGGACTATGCGTCCGAATCCACCGAACTGCCGTCAAACCGTGGTCATCCGGGCAGGCGGCGGCCGGAGCTCAGTCCAACTGGAGGTTGAGCTCCTCCAGGGCGCCCGTGACGATCGTCCGCATCGCCTGTTCCGCGTGGACGGCGTCGCCCCCGCAGATCGCGTCGGCGACCTCCCGGTGCAGCCTGATCGCGTACGGTTCCGGCTGATGGGGCATCAGATGGTACTCGGTGCGGCCGGTGAGCACCGCCCCCACGGTGTCCCCGAGGTGGGCGAACATCTCGTTCCCGGAGGCGCGCAGCACCAGGGCGTGGAAGGCGATGTCGTGCCCGAGGAAGGTGGTGAGGTCGGCCTCCCGCGCGGCGACCGTCAACTCCACGGCCAGTGAGCTGAGTTCACGCCGGTCGTCGTCGGTGGCGTGGGTCGCGGCGAGCGCGGCCGCGGCCGGTTCGACGGCCACCCGCAGCGAGCCGAGCGAGCGCAGCTGGGCGGGCCGGTCCGCGCCGGCCAGGCGCCAGCGGATCACCATGGGGTCGAAGACGTCCCAGAGCGACTTCGGCTGGACGGTGATCCCGACCCGCCGCCGGGACGCCACCATGCGCATCCCCTCCAGGACGCGCACCGCCTCCCGGACGACCGTCCGGGACACCCCGAACCGCTGCTCCAGCTCCTCCCCGCGCAGTACCGCGCCCTCGGGGATCTCCCCCGACGCGATCGCCGGCCCGAGCTCGTCAAGCACCCGACCGGGCAGCCCCTGGATCTCCATCCGCCCAGCGTAGACGCCGCCCGCCCGAACCCCCACGTCACCCTCCGTCCCACCCCGCCCCGGTGATCCGCCGTGCCCCGGCCCCATCGGCGCCCCTCCCCGCTCCACGTCCCCACCCCGCCTCCACCCACCTCCCCGCGGGGAAGTAAAAGTATGACGATTTGGTTTCCGCCACTTGAATACGTCATATCTTTGAAGCGATAGTGGCGGCCTGCAACGAAGGAGCACCACCCATGGCTCTCAACGTCGAGAACCGCGCCCTCCCGGACGCCCCCCTCACCGTCGTGGTGATGGGCGTCTCCGGTGTCGGCAAGACCACCCTGGCCCGCCTCCTGGCCGACCGCCTCGATCTCCCCTTCGCCGAGGCGGACGAGTTCCATCCGCCGGCCAACATCGCCAAGATGTCCGCCGGCATCCCGCTGGACGACCAGGACCGTGAACCCTGGCTGCGCGCCATCGGCGCCTGGCTCAAGGCGCGCACCGAGGCCGGCACCGGCGGCGTGGTCACCTGCTCGGCGCTGAAGCACGGCTACCGCGACATCCTGCGCACGGACGCCCCGGATGCCTTCTTCCTGCACCTCAGCGGTGGCCACGAGCTGGTCGAGGACCGGCTCTCCCACCGCACCGGCCACTTCATGCCGACGTCGTTGCTCGATTCCCAGTACGCCGCCTTGGAGCCCCTCGGTGCGGACGAGAACGGCGCCGTGCTGGATGTGGGTCCGTCCCCCGAAGAACTCGTCGAGATGGCCGTGGCGCTGCTGCGGCCCGTCAATGGAGACCTCACGTGAGCGAGCGAAGCGAGCGAGCCATCAGAAGGCGCGGATGGGCGAATGCCCCTGCCGAGCGAAGCGAGGCCGGCGCATGAGCATTGCCCCCACCCTCCTGCTGGCGGCCGCCCCACCGGCCCTCCCGCACACCAGCAGCAACACGCAGCTGCTGATCGCGGTGCTGCTCAGCATCGGTACGATCATCCTGCTGATCACCAAGCTGAAGCTGCACCCCTTCCTCGCCCTCACGCTGGGCTCCGGACTGCTGGCCGTCGTCGCGGGCGCACCCTTCGACAAGCTGCTGAACAGCTTCTCCACGGGCTTCGGCTCCACCGTGGCCGGCGTCGGCCTGCTGATCGGCCTGGGCGCGATGCTCGGCAAGCTGCTGGCGGACTCCGGCGGCGCCAACATCATCGCGGACACCGTGCTGTCCCGGACCGGCAGCAGGGCGCTGCCCTGGGCGATGGCGCTGATCGCCGCCCTGCTCGGCCTGCCGCTGTTCTTCGAGGTCGGCGTCGTCCTGCTGATCCCGATCGTGCTGCTGGTCGCCCGGCGCGGCAACGTGCCGCTGATGCGGGTGGGCATCCCGGCCCTGGCCGGCCTGTCGGTGCTGCACGGCCTGGTCCCCCCGCACCCGGGCCCGCTGGTCGCGATCGACGCGCTGAAGGCCGACCTCGGCATCACCCTGGCGCTGGGCCTGCTGGTCGCCGTCCCGACCCTGATCATCGCCGGTCCGCTATTCGCCCGGGTGGCCGAGCGCTGGGTGGGCCCGCTGGAGATACCGACCGCGATCGCCTCCGAGGAGCCGGTCAAGCGCGAGCGCACCCCGTCCTTCGGCGCGGTCCTGGCGACGATCCTGCTGCCGGTCGTGCTGATGCTCGGCAAGGCCCTGGCGGACGTCGTGATCGACGACCCGAAGGCGATGGTCCAGCGGGTGCTCGACCTCATCGGCTCCCCGCTGATCGCCCTGCTCGCCGCGACCCTGCTCGGCATGCTGACCCTCGGCAGGGCGGCCGGCTTCGACCGGGCGCGGATCTCCGACACCGTCGGCAAGGCGCTCGGCCCGATCGCCGGCATCGTGTTCATCGTCGGCGCGGGCGGCGGCTTCAAGCAGACCCTGATCGACGTGGGCGTCGGCGACATGGTCAGTCACTGGTCCAGCCGGTGGCACATCTCGGCGCTGCTGCTGGGCTGGCTGATCGCGGTGCTGATCCGCCTGGCCACCGGCTCGGCGACGGTCGCCACCATCACCGCGGCCGGCATCGTCTCCCCGCTCGCGGCGAACATGTCCTCGACCCACTCGGCGCTGCTGGTGCTCGCGGTCGGCGCCGGTTCGCTGTTCCTCTCGCACGTCAACGACGCCGGCTTCTGGCTGGTGAAGGAGTACTTCGGGATGAGCGTCGGGCAGACCCTGAAGTCCTGGTCGGTGATGGAGACGATCATCTCGGTCGTCGCGATAGCCCTGATCCTGCCGCTGAGCGTGCTCATCTAGCGCGCCCGGCACCGCACCACCGCCGAGGGGCGGCGCCCGTACCGCACGGGTCGCCGCCCCTCGGCGTTCGCGTCAACGCCCCAGCAGGCCCGACAGCACCGCCTCGGTCGCCGCCATCAGCTCCTCGGCCACCGCGCCGCCCGCCGCCGTACGGGCCAGCAGCCCCTCGCGCGCCGCCAGGATGACGGCCGCCGCCTGACGGGCGTTCGCCCCGGGGGGCACCAGCTCGGGCAGCGCCCGCTCCAGGAGGTCCGCCGCCGCCCGCGCCAGCGTCCGGTCGTGCACGGCGACCTGCTCGGCCAGCGCCTCGGACCGGGCCGCGACCAGCCGGAACTCCAGGAACAGCAGGATCCACCCGGTTTCGGCGGGCTCGACCCGCAGCAGCGCCTCGACCAGCAGCCGGGCCCGCTCCCGCGGCGCCAGCGCCTCGCAGGCGGCGGCGAGCTGCTCCAGCTCGGCCATCCGTTCGGCGGCCCGGTCGTCGAAGAGCGCCAGCAGCAGGTCCTCCTTGCTGCCGAAGTTCGAGTAGAAGGCCCCGCGGGTGTACCCGGCGGCGCCGCAGACGTCCTCGATGCTCGTGCGCGCGAAGCCGACGGTGAGGAACAGCTCGCTCGCCGCGGCGAGCAGCCGGGCCCGGGTGTGGACGCGGCGGCGCGGCGGCCGGGGCGCGGCGGGATCGGTGGGCGATGGGTTCACAGCAGAACGATACATGGTGTATTCAGTACGGGTCGTATTCAATACGGCACGTACTGAACTGGAGGGGACCACCGCGTGAACCGTCTGCTGATCACCAACGCCCACCTGCTCCACCCCGAGGACGGCGCCCGCACCGACCTCGGCTGGCTGGAGGCCGCCGACGGCCGGATCGCCGCCACCGGCACCGGCCGCCCGCCCGCCGCGCCCGACGGGGTCCGGGTGGTCGACGCGCGGGGCGGCACGGTCCTGCCCGGCCTGATCGACGCCCACGTCCACCTGCTGGTCACCACCCTCGACCTCACCGCGGTGGCGAACTGGACCCCCGGCTACCTCACGGTCCGAGCCCTCGCCGAGGCCGAGCGGATGCTGCGCCGCGGTTTCACCACCGTCCGCGACGTGGGCGGCGCCGACCACGGCATGGCCCGGGCCCTGGACGAGGGCTTCGCGCTCGGTCCGCGGCTGATTTTCGGCGGCAAGGCGCTCTCCCAGACCGGCGGCCATGGCGACCTTCGCCCGCTCGGGGACGACTCGGTGCCCTGCTGCGAGTCCCGCCCCAACTTCGGCCGGATCGCCGACGGCGTGGACGCCGTCCGCGCCGCCGCCCGGGACGAGTTCCGCAAGGGCGCCGCCCATCTCAAGGTCCTGCTCTCCGGCGGCGTCGCCTCGCCGCACGACGAGATCGCCGCCGTCCAGTACAGCGAGGAGGAGATCCGGGCGGCCGTCGAGGAGGCGGAGAACCACAACCGCTACGTCACCGTGCACGCCTACCACCCGCGGGCGATCGACCGCGCCCTGCGGGCGGGGGTGCGCTGCGTCGAGCACGGCAACCTGCTCGACGACGCCAACATCGCGCTGCTGCTGGAGCGCGACGCCTTCCTCGTGCCCACTCTGGTCGCTTATGTGCAGACGGCCAGGCTCGGCGCCGGCTCCGGCCTGCCGCCGGCCTCGCTCGGCAAGTTGGCCGAGGTTCGCGACCAGGGCCTGGCCGCCCTGGAACGCGCCCACCGCGCGGGCGTCAACCTGGTGTACGGCAGCGACCTGCTCGGCCCGCTGCACCCGGCGCAGCTGGAGGAGTTCACGATCCGCGCCGAGGTCCAGCCGCCCGCCGACATCCTCCGCTCGGCGACCACCACGGCGGCCCGGCTGCTCGGCATGGCGGGGGAGATCGGCACCCTGGCCCCGGGTGCCCACGCCGACCTCCTCATCGTCGACGGCGACCCGCTGGCGGATCTCACCGTGCTGACCCGCCCGGATAAGCACCTCAGGCACGTGGTCAAGGCCGGCGCCGTCATGTAGCGAAACGGCGGGCGGGCGCCCGGGGAATCCCCGAACGCCCACCCGCCGTACAGCAGTTACTTACTTGTTCCCACGCTTCGCGAGGCTGTGCTTACTTGTTCCCACGCTTCGCGAGGCCGTGCTTACTTGTTCCCACGCTTCGCGAGGAAGGCCTCGACCTCGCCCCGGATCTCCGGAGTGTCCAGCCCGCGCACCGTCATGGTGGTGCGGCGCCGCAGCACGTCGTCCGCGGTGTACGCCCACTCGTTGTCGGCCGCGTAGGCGACCTGCGCCCAGACGTCCGGACCGTCCTCGTGGATCGGCCGGCCGAGCTCCGGGTTCTCGTCGATCATGCGGGCGATCTCGAAGGAGAGGGTGCCGTAGTGGCTGGCCAGGTGCTTGGCCACCAGCGGCTCCATCCGCGAGCCCGGCTCGCGGTCGATCAGCAGGCGGTGCGCCACCGCGTTCGGCGCGCCGACGCCGGGGAGCGGGACGGTCGGGGCGATCGGGGACATGTCCTCGCCGAGGCTGGTGCCGGGCACGTGGGCCAGCTTCTCCAGCACGGTGCGGCCGATGTGCCGGTAGGTGGTCCACTTGCCGCCGGAGACCGACAGCATGCCGCCGCGGCCCTCGGTGACGACGGTCTCGCGCTTCGCGGCGGCGGTGTCGCCGGGGCCGCCGGGCAGCACGCGCAGACCGGCGAAGGAGTAGGTGATCAGGTCGCGGTCGAGGTGCTCGTCGCGGATCGCGTGCGCGGCCTCGCCCATGATCTGGTCGATGTCGGCGTCGGTGGCCCGGACGTCCTTCGGGTCGCCGGTGTACTCCTCGTCGGTGGTCCCGAGCAGGACGTGGTCCTCCCACGGGATGGCGAAGGAGACGCGGTACTTGTCGATCGGGATGGTCAGCGCGGCGCGCCACGGCGAGCGGCGCTTGACCACGACGTGGGCGCCCTTGGAGAGGCGGATCGACGGCGCGGCGCCGGCGTCCTCCATCTTGCGCAGGTGGTCCACCCACGGGCCGGTGGCGTTGAGCACCAGGCGGGCGTTGACGCCGAACTCGCTGCCGTCCAGGCGGTCGCGCAGCTCCGCGCCGGTGACCCGGCCGCCGGTGAAGCGCAGGCCGGTGACCTCGGCGTGGTTGAGCACCACGGCGCCGGCGTCGACGGCCGCGCGCACGGTCATCACCGCGACGCGCGAGTCGTTCATCTGGTGGTCGCCGTAGACGGCCACCGAGCGCAGGCCCTCGGTGCGCAGCGCGGGCACCTGCTGGGCGGCGTGGGCGGCGGTGGAGACCCGGCCCATGCCGTCGCGGAAGGCGGACAGCGCCGAGTACAGGAACACGCCGGCGCCGAGCTTGGCCGCGCCGTGCGGGCCGCCCTTGTAGACCGGCACGAAGAAGGTCAGCGGGTTGACCAGGTGCGGGGCCACGTCGGTGGAGAGCGCGCGGCGCTCCTTGTGGTTCTCCGCGACCAGCTTGACCGCGCCGGTCTGCAGGTAGCGCAGACCGCCGTGGACCAGCTTGGACGAGGCGCTGGAGGTGGCACCGGCGAAGTCGCCGGCGTCGACCATGGCGACCTTCAGGCCGGCCTGGGACGCGGTCCAGGCGACGGCCGTGCCGAGGATGCCGCCCCCGATCACCAGCAGGTCGTAGGTGGCCTTGCCGAGCAGTTCACGGGTCTCGGCGCGGGAGGCGGTGCGGCCGGCGGTGCGCTCGGCACCCAGGGTCGGGATGGTTGCCATGGTGGTTGTGTACGGCCCGCGGCGCGGGCGGGCCGTTACTCCTCTCGTGTGCGGTGCGGCCCCTGCGGGAGGGGCCGGTCGGCCCGGTGCGGCGGGCCGGTGAAGCGCGGTGACGCCCGTTGCCGGAACAGCGGGCGGCCGGCCGGGGCACCGAGCCCCGACCGGCTTGTCGGTCAGTTGTTCTCTTCCTCCTCCACCCAGCCCATGGTGCGCTCCACGGCCTTGAGCCACTTCTTGTACTCACGCTCCCGGGTGGCCTCGTCCATGCGCGGGGTCCACTCGGCGGCGCGGTGCCAGTTGGCCCGCAGGGTGTCGAGGTCGTTCCAGAAGCCGACGGCGAGTCCGGCCGCGTAGGCCGCGCCGAGGGCGGTGGTCTCGGCCACGTACGGGCGCTCGACCGGGGCGTCCAGGACGTCGGCGATGTTCTGCATGAGCAGGTTGTTGCTGGTCATGCCGCCGTCGACCTTGAGGGCGGTGAGCTCGACCCCGGAGTCCTTCTGCATGGCGTCGACGACCTCGCGGGTCTGCCAGGCGGTGGCCTCCAGGACGGCCCGGGCCAGGTGGCCCTTGGTGACGTACCGGGTCAGACCGGCGATCACACCGCGGGCGTCGGAGCGCCAGTACGGAGCGAACAGGCCGGAGAAGGCCGGGACGAAGTAGGCACCGCCGTTGTCCTCGACGGTGTTGGCGAGGGTCTCGATCTCGGCGGCGGTGGAGATGATGCCGAGCTGGTCGCGCAGCCACTGGACGAGCGAGCCGGTGACGGCGATCGAGCCCTCCAGCGCGTACACCGGGGCCTGGTCGCCGATCCGGTAGCCGACCGTGGTCAGCAGGCCGTGGTACGAGTTGACGATCTTCTCGCCGGTGTTCAGCAGCAGGAAGGTGCCGGTGCCGTAGGTGGACTTGGCCTCGCCCTCGTCGAAGCAGGTCTGGCCGAACAGCGCGGCCTGCTGGTCGCCGAGCGCGGAGGCGACCGGGACGCCGGCCAGGTCGCCGACGGCCTCGCCGTACACCTCGGCGGAGGAGCGGATCTCCGGCAGGACGGCCATCGGCACGCCCATCGACTCGGCGATGCTCTCGTCCCAGGCCAGCGTCTTCAGGTTCATCAGCATGGTGCGGCTGGCGTTGGTCACGTCGGTGACGTGCTTGCCGCCGTTGACACCACCGGTGAGGTTCCAGATCACCCAGGTGTCCATGGTGCCGAACAGGATGTCGCCGGCCTCGGCGCGCTCGCGCAGGCCCTCGACGTTGTCCAGCAGCCAGCGGATCTTCGGGCCGGCGAAGTAGCTGGCCAGCGGGAGGCCGGTCTCGCGGCGGAAGCGGTCCTGGCCGACGTTGCGGCCCAGCTCGCGGCAGAGCGCCTCGGTGCGGGTGTCCTGCCACACCAGCGCGTTGTGCACCGGCTCACCGGTGTTCTTGTCCCACAGGACGGTGGTCTCGCGCTGGTTGGTGATGCCGATCGCGCGGATGTCGTCCTTGGTCAGGCCGGCCTTCTCCAGCGCACCGCGGACGACCGACTGCACCCGGGTCCAGATCTCGGCGGCGTCGTGCTCGACGTAGCCGGGCTGGGGGAAGATCTGCCGGTGCTCCTGCTGGTCGACGGCGACGATCCGGCCGTCGGCGCCGAAGACGATGCAGCGGCTGGAGGTGGTGCCCTGGTCGATCGCGGCGATGTAGTTGCCAGTGGAGGTCATGGAGGGTCCTCGGCTCGGTTTCGGGGGGTTACGGGGCGGGTGGGCCTGACACGGACGTTCGGTGGACGCCCGTCCGTGTCAGTCCCCGTGCTCGGCGGGTTCCAACCCGGCCTTTAGTAGAGGGCGTTGTACACGCCGCCGGCCGCGAGGCCGCCCAGGATCGGGCCGACGACCGGGACCCAGGCGTAGGACCAGTCGGAGCCGCCCTTGTTCGGGATCGGCAGCAGCGAGTGCACGATGCGCGGGCCCAGGTCACGGGCCGGGTTGATGGCGTAGCCGGTCGGGCCGCCGAGCGAGAGGCCGATGCTGACCACGACGATCGAGACGACCGCGGTGCCGCCGGCGCCGAGCGCCGGGCTGAGGGTGAGGATCGCCATGCAGAGCACGAAGGTGCCGATGACCTCGGTGACCACGTTCTGGATCGGGTTCCGGATCTCGGGCCCGGTCGAGAAGATGCCGAGGGTGGGCTCCTTGTTGGCCTGGAACTGGCCGAGGTAGGTGAGCCAGACCAGCACGGCGCCGATCATCGCGCCGAGCATCTGGGAGCCGATGTAGAGCGGCACCTGGCTCCAGTCGCCGCTCTTGACCGCGAGCGCGATGGTGACGGCCGGGTTGAGGTGGGCGCCGGACTTGGCGCCGGTCATGTAGGCCGCGACGAGGACCGCGAAGCCCCAGCCGAAGGTGATCGCCAGCCAGCCGGCGTTGACGGCCTTCGACTTCTTGAGGGTCACGGCGGCGCAGACGCCACCGCCGAGGAGTATCAGGGCGGCGGTGCCGAGGGTTTCGCCGACGAAGACGTCGCCGTTGGAGAACGCGGACACAAAGACTCCCTTGTCATGGCCCGGAGGTGCGGGTGGGGGCGGGTGGCCGGTCGATCCCGGTGCGGGTGAGCGCGCTGTGGGAGTGATCTTCTCGGCCATCGTTCGACAATGTCGACCGTCATGCGGAAGCTTCCTCCCCAGGTCGGCCCCACGTCAAGGCAGGGTTACGCAGCTGTGACCCTTCCCTCGGTGGTGTCCCCGAAGTTACCCAGCGGAGTGCCCCGAATCCGGACAAAACGCCAAGGCGCGGACAGGCTCACCGCCCGTCCGCGCCTCAGCGTGACGAATTGACCTTCGTGCTCAGAACCGCCCGGCGCCCAGGTCGCGGGAGATCGCCCGCGCCGCGCTGCGCACCGAGGCCACCAGCGAGGGCTTCACGAAGCCGTCCTCGCAGACCCGTTCCACCGGCCCGTTGATGCACACCGCGCCCACCGGGTTGCGCCGACGGTCCTGGATCAGCGCGGCGATCGAGGCCACGCCCTCCCAGGTCTCCTCCACCGAGTCCGCCCAGCCGCGCTCGCGGATCAGCGCGCACTCGGCGTCCAGGTCGGCCGCCCCGGTCAACGTCCGCAGGGTGTACGACTCGTACGGCCCGTCGCCCAACTCCCCGCGCGCGACCGGGTCGTAGGCCACCAGCACCTTGCCGATCGCGGTGCTGTGCAGCGGCTGCATCGAACCGACCTCCAGCACCTGCCGGGTGTCGTCGGGTCGGAAGACGTGGTGCACGATCAGCACGCCCTGCTGGTGCAGCACCCCCAGGTAGACGGTCTCGCCGGCCGCCCGGGCCAGGTCGTCCGCCCACACCAGCGCCCGCGCCCGCAGCTCGTGCACGTCCAGGTAGCTCTGCCCGAGCCGCAGCAGTTCGGCGCCCAGCTGGTACTTGCCACTCTCCGGGTCCTGCTCGACGAACCCCTCCTGCTGCAGCGTGCGCAGGATGCCGTGCGCGGTGCCCTTGGCGAGGTTCAGGGCGGTCGCGACCTCGGACAGGCCCAGGCGGCGCTCACCGCCGGCCAGCAGGCGCATGATCGCGGCGGCCCGGGAGAGCGACTGGATCGGGCCGGGCATGGGATACCTCCGCGCTGACAGGCGGTCGACATTGTCGACCACAGTGGTGACGGGACGAGTCTGCCAGGCCGCCGTCCGTCCGTGCACCTTCCCCCTCGGTAACCCGTGCTCGGCCGGGTGTTAACCTTCCGCGCCCCTCGGCCCGTGCCCAGGACGGGCGCTACCCCTCCATACAGCTGAGCGCCCCGCGCCGCACGGTCACCTCGGCCGCCAGCGCGGCGATCCCGTCCGGACCGACCCGGCAGCAGCCACCGACCAGCCGCGCGCCGTCCGCCAGCCAGCCGCCCACCCGGGCCGAGCGGAAGGTCGGCTCCCCGCGCCAGTCCCGGCGCTCCGGGTCCCACCGCTCCCCGCTGTTCGGGTACACCACCACCGGCTTCCCGGTCACCTCGGCGGCCACCGCCACCGCCAGGTCCGCGTCCCTCGGCGTGCAGCAGTTGACGCCCACCGCGAGCACCTCGTCCACCTCCGCCGCCAGCGCGAACGCCTCCGCCAGCGGCTGCCCGGCCCTGGTCCGGCCGTCCGCCACGCTGTACGACAGCCAGGCCGGCACCCCCAGCCCGCGCACCAGCTCCAGCAGCGCCCGGGCCTCGTCCGCGTCCGGCACCGTCTCCAGCGCCAGCACGTCCGGCCGGGCCGCCGCCAGCACCTCCAGCCGCGGCCGGTGGAAGGCCACCAACTCCGCGTGGCTCAGCCCGTACCGGCCCCGGTACTCCGAACCGTCCGCCAGCACCGCCCCGTACGGACCCACCGAGGCCGCTACCCAGCGCCGCCGCCCGCCCGGTTCGGCCCGCACCGCCTCCCGGGCCAGCTCCACACTGCTCGCCAGTAGCCGGGCCGCCGCCGCGTGCCCCACCCCGCGCCGGGCGAAGCCCTCGAAGCTCGCCTGGTAGCTCGCCGTGATCGCGACCTCGGCGCCGGCCGCGAAGTACGCCCGGTGCGCCGCGACCACCGCCTCCGGGTCGTCCGCGAGCAGCCGCGCCGACCACAGCCGGTCCGACAGGTCGTGCCCGGCCGCCGCCAGCTGGTTGGACATCCCGCCGTCCAGCACGAGCGGACCGGCCGCCAGCGCCGCGGCGAAGTCCGGTGGGGGAGCAGTGGGCATCTCGGCCTCCTCGGCGCGATCGTTCCTGGTCACAGCCTAGAAGCCGGACGCCACCGGGGACCCGGAAAACCGTTTGCCGCCGGGGAACGAAGTCGTTACGTTGTGCTCATCCCGAGAACGACAGCGACAGGTGCCCCCGGCAGGGCGCGGAGAGGAGCCGGCGATGGCAGCGGACGAACCGTCCCCCCAGCCCGCCGCCGGACCCACGGACGAGCAGGAGTGGCTCGCCGCGTACGACCCGCGCGCCTACGCCCCGATCGCCGTCACCGTCGACGTGGTCGCCCTCACGCTGCGGCACGGCCGGCTGCACGTGCTGCTGGTCGAACGCGGCGCCCCGCCCCACCAGGGCCGCTGGGCGCTACCCGGCGGCTTCCTGCGGGCGGGGGAGGAGGACCTGGACGAGGCCGCCGCCCGCGAACTCGCCGAGGAGACGGGCCTGCAGGGCGCCTCCGAGACCGAGACCGCGTTCCACCGCCTGCACCTCGAACAGCTCGGTACCTACGGCGCCCCTGAGCGGGACCCGCGGATGCACGTCGTCTCCGTCGCCTACCTCGCCTTCGCCCCGGACCTGCCCGACCCGCAGGCCGGGACGGACGCCGCGGCCGCCGCCTGGCACCCGGTCGCCGACCTCGATCTGGCCCCGCGGTCCTGCGACCGCGCCCCAGCCGCCGGTGCGCCCGTCGACACCCACGGGGGTGGCGTCGACGGGCACACCGGCCCCGCCGCGGTCGCACCGCGGCCGATCCCGCTGGCCTTCGACCACGCCCGCATCCTCGCCGACGGTCTGGACCGGGTGCGCGCCAAACTGGAGTACAGCCCGCTCGCCACCGCCTTCCTGCCCCACGACTTCACCATCCCCGACCTGCGCGCCGTCTACGAAGCCGTCTGGGACGAAAAGCTCCACCCCGGCAACTTCCACCGCAAGGTCCTCTCCGTCCCCGGCTTCGTCGAGAGCACCGGCTGCACCACCGAGCGCGGCGGCGCCCGCGGTGGCCCCCGCGCCCGCACCTACCACGCCGGCGACGCCCGCCTGCTCCACCCCGCCCTGCTCCGCCCCGCCCGCGAGGAGCCCGCCGAAACCGAGCCCGCACAGGCCGAGCCCGCCGCCACCGACCAGGCCCACTGAGCGAGAGGGCTACGATCCGGCCATGACCACCGACGAAGCGACGCAGACCGCCCACCGGCCCTTCTCCCACTGCCACTTCTGCGGCACGCCGTACCCGCCCGGCACCGACGCCTGGCCCCGCACCTGCCCCGGCTGCGCCGAGATCAGCTACCGCAACCCGCTGCCCGTCGCGGTCACCGTCCTCCCCGTCACCCGGCCCGACGCCGACCCGGCCCTGGTCGTCATCCGCCGCACCATCGAACCCGGCTACGGCGAACTCGCCTTCCCCGGCGGCTACATGGACTACGGCGAGAGCTGGCAGCAGGCCTGCGTGCGCGAACTCGGCGAGGAGACCGGCATCCTGGCCGACGCCGCCGACGTCCGCCTGATCCACATGGCCTCCGACCCCAACGGCCGCTTCGTCATGCTCTGCGGACTCCTCCCCGCCCGCCCGCTCGCCGAGCTCCCGCCCTCACGCCCCACCGACGAGACCGAGGGCTGGCTGCTCGCCACCGCCGAAACCCCACTCGTCTGGGACTTCCACAACGGCATCCTGCGCCGCTGGTTCGACGGCGAGTTCACCCCCCGCTGAGCCGCAGGTCACGTCCCGGCCAACCCTGGCGCAGCGGGCGCTCACATGGCATGGTCTGCACCGACAGCCCAACCGGACGGGTTGGCCACGAGCTCACCCGTCCCCACCACCGGCCGGGAGACCACCACCGTGAGCACCCCAACCCAGGACCAGCCGCTCTGGCGCCCCAACCCCGCTCGCGCCGCCGCCACCAGCCTGGTGGCCTTCCAGGCCTGGGCCGCCGAACACCACGGCGCCCCGGCCGCCCCGCTGGCCCCGGCCGCCGACGACCAGCAGGCCGCCCAGCGCTACGCCGACCTGCACGCCTGGTCCACCGCCGACCTCGACCGCTTCTGGACCGCGGTCACCCAATGGTTCGACGTCCGCTTCACCGAGGTCCCCGAGGCCGTCCTCGCCGACCCGGCCATGCCCGGCGCCCGCTGGTTCCCCGGCGCCCGCCTCAACTACGCCGAGCACGCCCTGCGCGCCGCCGAGGACCCTGCCAGCGCCGACCGCCCGGCGATCCTCCACCTCGACGAGACCACCGAGCAGCCGGCCGTCCTCACCTGGTCCGAACTCCGCCGCCAGGTCGGCTCGCTGGCCGCCGCCCTGCGCGCCCGCGGCATCGGCCCCGGCGACCGGGTCGGCGCCTACCTGCCCAACGTCCCGCAGGCCGCCGTCGCCCTCCTCGCCACCGCCGCCGTCGGCGCGATCTGGACCAGCTGCGCCCCCGACTTCGGCGCCCGCAGCGTCCTCGACCGCCTCCAGCAGATCGAACCCGCCGTCCTCTTCGCCATCGACGGCTACCACTACGGCGGCAAGGACCACGACCGCACCGAGGTCGTCGCCGAGCTGCGCCGCGAACTCCCCAGCCTGCACACCGTCGTGCACGTCCCGCTGCTCGGCGCCCCCGCCCCCGACGGCGCCCTCCAGTGGGACGACCTCGTCGCCGACGACGTGGCACCGGTCTTCGAGCCCGTCCCCTTCGACCACCCGCTCTGGGTCCTCTACTCCTCCGGCACCACCGGCCTGCCCAAGGCCATCGTCCAGAGCCAGGGCGGCATCCTGCTCGAACACCTCAAGCAGGCGGGCCTCCACCTCGACCTCGGCCCCCAGGACCGCTTCCTCTGGTACACCTCCACCGGCTGGATGATGTGGAACTTCCTGCTGGCCGGCCTCCTCGTCGGAGCCACGATCGTCACCTACGACGGCAGCCCCGGCCACCCGGACACCGGCGCCCTGTGGTCCGTCGCCGCCCGCACCCGCGCCACCGTCCTCGGCACCTCCGCGGCCTACGTCATCGCCAGCCGCAAGGCCGAGCTGCACCCCGGCCGTGACCTCGACCTCTCCGCCGTCCGCTGCATCGGCACCACCGGCTCCCCGCTCCCGCCCGACGGCTTCCGCTGGATCTACGAGGAGGTCAAGCAGGACGTCTGGCTCGCCTCGGTCAGCGGCGGCACCGACGTCTGCTCCTGCTTCGTCGGCGGCGTCCCCACCCTGCCGGTGTACCTCGGCGAGATCCAGGCCCCCTGCCTCGGCGCCGCCGTCGAGTCCTGGGACGTCCAGGGGCACCCGCACACCGACACCGTCGGCGAACTCGTCGTCACCAAGCCCATCCCGTCCATGCCCACCGGCTTCTGGAACGACCCCGAGGGCACCCGGTACCACGACAGCTACTTCGACACCTACCCCGGCATCTGGCGCCACGGCGACTGGATCACCGTCACCTCCCGCGGCACCGTCGTCATCCACGGCCGCTCCGACTCCACCCTCAACCGCCAGGGCGTCCGGATGGGCTCCGCGGACATCTACGAGGTGGTCGAGCGCCTCCCCGAGATCGCCGAATCCCTGGTCATCGGCCTGGAGGAACCCGACGGCGGCTACTGGATGCCGCTGTTCGTCGTCCTCGCCCCCGGCGCGGAACTCGACCAGGACGTCATCGGCCGGATCCGCACCTCACTGCGCACCGAACTCTCCCCGCGCCACGTCCCGGACGAGGTGATCGCCGTCCGAGGCCTGCCGCACACCCTCACCGGCAAGCGCATCGAGGTCCCGGTCAAGCGCATCCTCTCCGGCACCCCGCTGGAGCAGGCCGTCAACCCCGGCTCCGTCGACAACCTCGACCACCTGCGCTTCTTCGAGCAGCTCCGGGTCGACCGCCAGGCCTGACCGGCCCCGAGGAACGCCGAAGGGGCGCCCCCACCGCAACTCGGGTGGGGGCGCCCCTTCCGCTACGTACTACGTCCTATTCGCCGGAGAGCACCTGCTGCGCCGCGACCCGCGCCTCCTCGGCGCTGTCCGCGGCCCGGGCCGCCTCGGCCGCCCGACGGCACTGCGCCAGCGTGTACTTGGCGAGCATGGTCCGCACGTACGGGATCGAGGCGGAGCCCATGGAGAGGCTGGTGACGCCCAGACCGGTCAGCACCACGGCCAGCAGCGGGTCCGAGGCCGCCTCGCCGCAGACACCACAGCTCTTGCCGGTCGCCTGCGCCGCCTCGGCGGCCGAGGCGATCAGGTCCAGCAGCGCCGGCTGCCACGGGTCCTGCAGCCGGGCCAGCGCACCGACCTGACGGTCCGCCGCGAAGGTGTACTGCGCCAGGTCGTTGGTCCCCAGCGACAGGAACTCGACCTCCTGCAGGATCGCCCGGGCCCGCAGCGCGGCCGACGGAATCTCCACCATGGCACCGAACTTGGCGTCCAGCCCGGCCTTGCGGCAGGCGGCCGCGAAGTCCCCGGCGTCCTTGCGGTCGGCCACCATCGGGGCCATCACCTCGAGGTGCACCGGCAGGCCCGCAGCCGCCGCCGCCAGCGCCCGCAGCTGGGTGGCCAGCACCTCCGGGTGCTCGAGCAGGGTGCGCAGACCGCGCACGCCCAGCGCCGGGTTCGGCTCGTCGGCGGGGGTGAGGAAGTCCAGCGGCTTGTCCGCGCCCGCGTCCAGCACCCGGACCACGACCCGGCCCTCCGGGAAGGCCTCCAGCACCTTGCGGTACGCCTCGACCTGCTTCTCCTCGCTGGGAGCCTGTGCCGAGTCGTCCAGGAACAGGAACTCGGTGCGGAACAGGCCGACGCCCTCCGCACCGTTCTCCAGCGCGGCCGGCACGTCCGCCGGGCCGCCGACGTTGGCCAGCAGCGGCACCCGGTGCCCGTCCGAGGTCTGCCCCGGACCGGAGGAGGCGGCCAGCGCGGCCTTGCGCTCGGCGGCGATCGCCCGCAGCTCCTCCTGCTTCTCCTGCGACGGGTCCAGCAGGACGTCGCCCGAGCTGCCGTCCACGGCGACGACGGTGCCCTCGGCGACCTCCGTCGCCCCCGCCAGCGCCACCACGGCCGGCACGCCCATGGCCCGCGCCAGGATGGCGCTGTGGCTGGTCGGCCCGCCCTCCTCGGTCACGAAGCCGAGCACCAGCGTCGGGTCCAGCAGCGCGGTGTCGGCCGGCGCGAGGTCCCGCGCGAACAGCACGTACGGCTCGTCGCTGTCCGGCACACCCGGCATCGGCACGCCCAGCAGCCGGGCCACGATGCGGTTGCGCACGTCGTCCAGGTCGGCGACCCGACCGGCCAGGTACTCCCCGGCGGAGGCCAGCAGCGCACGGTAGGCGGCGAAGGCGTCGTACACACCGCGCTCGGCACTGCTGCCGACGGCGATCCGGCGGGACACGTCGGCCATCAGCTCCGGGTCCTGCGCCATCAGTGCCTGGGCCTCGAGCACCGCCTGCGCCTCGCCGCCCGCCAGGTTGCCGCGTGCGATCAGGTCCGCGGCGACCGCCTCGACGGCCGCCTGGGCGCGCGCCTGCTCACGCGGGGCGTCCTCGGTCGGGACCTGGGTGGTCGGGGGCTCCAGGACCGCCGTGCCCATGTGCCGCACCTGGCCGATCGCGACCCCGTGGCTGACACCCACGCCGCGCAGTGTCTTCTCCATTACCTGTATCTCCGCTGAGAGGAGCGGCCCCGCCGGGAACCGCTGAGTGCCGGGTCGCCCCGTCAACTCCTGCGGGGCGGCTGTGTGTCGGTGACTGAGAGGTCAGCTCCAGCTGAACAGCTTGTCGCCCGCCTGGGCCGCGCCGTCCTCGCGGACGTCGACCAGCGAGTCGAGAGCAGCCTCGAGCGCCACGATCGGCGAGATCGGCGACTTGCCCGCAGCCTCGACGGCGGCCGGGTCCCACCGGATCACGGCCTGACCGCGGGTCACGGTGTCGCCCTTCTTGACGAGCAGCTCGAAGCCCTCGCCATTGAGCTGAACCGTGTCGATCCCCAGGTGGGTCAGCACACCGTGCCCGTCCGCGTCCACCACGACGAAGGCGTGCGGGTGCATGGAGACCACGACGCCGTCCAACGGCGCGACCGCCTCGGTGGGCTGACGGACCGGGTCGATCGCGGTGCCCGGACCGACCATCGCACCAGAGAACACCGGGTCCGGCACGCCGGCGAGCCCGACGACCTTGCCGGTCAGCGGCGACGTCACAGTGGTCATGGTTGTGCCTCCCAAGTGCGCAATACAGCGAGCGGCCGCGAGGTGCGGCACACGATCAACTGAAGCCTAAATCATGTCAAGTTCGGACATCTGCTGATGTTCCCGGGTGAAGACCCACGCCCCCGCCCGCCTTCCGACCGGCGTCGCACCGACTCGCGACTGGTCTAGTCCTCCCAGTCGATGCGCCGCACTCTACAGGCATCTTGGCGAATCGGGACCATTGCTGTATATGCTCGCGAGAGCAACAAATCGTGCCGCCACCCGGGTGACCCGCTGGCAAGCCCGATTCGCGCTCTGGCTGCCGACCCGCTATGGTTGGTCGAGTCGCCGCAACTCGGCGGTTAACACCAGATTTCGGATGCGAAAAGCCCCGGTAAACGGAGCGGAAAACATCTGATAAGCTGGAAACACGAAAGGACGAAGCGCCCGGAGGGCCCGCTGGAAGGCGGTCCGAAGGAAGCGTCCGTTCCTTGAGAACTCAACAGCGTGCCAAAAGTCAACGCCAGATATGT
>NZ_JBSFGK010000093.1:0-31045 GCF_053596495.1 Kitasatospora sp. NPDC001683 | reverse complement strand
ACCGCCTCGGCGCCGTCACAGGCCTCGGCCACCACCTCGATGTCCGGCTGGGCGTCCAGGATCATCCCGAACCCGGCCGCCTCGACAAGGGCCCGGGACTACTCCTTGCGGAGCATCGCGTCGACCACCCGGGCGGCGGCCTTGCCGTCGTCCAGGTCGCAGTACGCCGCGCGGAACGCGGCCGCCCGGTCCGCGTACCCGGCCGCGACCTCGTCCACCCGGCCCAGCGCCTCGACCAGTTCCTCGGAGGTGGCCAGCAGCGGGCCGGGCGCCTCGGCCTCGAAGTTCAGGCTGAAACCGCGCAGGTTGTCGCGGTAGTGCTCCAGGTCGTGGGTGAAGAAGAGCATCGGCTTGCCGGTGGTGGCGAAGTCGAAGACGCTCGACGAGTAGTCGGTGACCAGCACGTCGGTGATCAGCAGCAGCTCCGCCATGTCGGGGTAGCTGCCGACGTCCCAGATGTAGCCGTTGCCGGCGCCCGGGATCTGGCCGCACATCATGTTGTGCCGGCGCACCAGCAGCACCTGGTCGTCGCCGAGCGCGGCCTTGGCCGCCGCCAGGTCGATCCGCAGGTCGATCTGGTAGCCGCCGTTCGGCCGGCGCCGGTCCTCGCGCCAGGTCGGCGCGTACAGCACGACCTTCTTGCCCTCGGGCAGGCCGAGCCGCTCGCGGACCTGTTCCGCCGTCTTCTCCCGGTCGGCCGCGAACAGCAGGTCGTTCCGGGGCGATCCGCTCTCCAGGATCTCGCCCTGGAAATCGAAGGCGCGCCGCAGCACCGGGGCGGACCAGCTGTTGCCGGCCACCAGCAGGCTCCAGTTCGGGACCTCGCGGGACAGGCCCTTGAGGTAGTTCGAGTCGGTGAACCAGACCTTCTCGAAGTCGAAGCCGACCTGCTTCAGCGGGCTGCCCAGCCAGGTCTGGACGACCACCTGGCCGGGCCGGCGGACGAAGAAGTCGGGCAGGTGGGTGCTGGTGACGATGTACTTGGCCGTCGCCAGCGCCTCGAACCACTCCGGGCTCCACAGCCGCACCGCCCGCGCGGTGCGCGGCAGGTCGGCCTGCATGTCGTCGCTGCCCCACAGGTGCTCCAGCGGCAGGCCGCGGCGCACCAGCTCCTCGTGGACCGCCTTCGGCGAGTCGGCGTACACGCTGCCGTGCCCGGCGTTGTACAGCACGGTGTCGCGCACCGGCAGCCGGCGGGCAGCCGGGTAGTCGACGCTGCGGAGCTGGCGCTGGCGGTAGCCGGACCGCTCCTCGGGCAGCAGGGCCGAGTGCGACTCCAGCGACAGGCCGTCGTGGTAGCGGCGCTCCAGCGCGATCCGCTTGCCGCGGGACTCCACCTCCACCGGCAGCGAGCCGAAGCAGTCCGGGGAGATCTGCACGAAGCTGTCCGGCAGGGCGGCGGCCGAATCGCCGACCGGGCGGAAGAAGACCCGCCAGGTGCCGGCGGCGAGCGGGACGCGGCCGGCGAAGGAGGCGGTCGGCACGGCGGGCAGCGCGGTGCGGAACCGGCCGTCCGAGATCTCCACCGGGTAGACGTGCTCCTCCTCGCGCCAGTGGTGCCGGACCACGAGCTCCCAGCGGTGCGCGCCGGGCAGCGGGAACGAGCCGCTCAGCAGGAAGCCGTCCGCGCCGCGCGACGCCACCTCGTCCACCACCGGCTGCAGCAGCTGGTCGGAGAACTGCAGGTGGCCGCTCGGGGAGGGCTTGGTGTAGATCGCCCGGCGCTGCTCGGCCGGCGCCTGCGGGTCCAGCGGCAGGTGCAGCTGCTCGGGCGCGTTGCGGTCGTCCCAGACCAGCGGGAGGACGCTGCCGTCGGCGAGCACCAGCGCGCTGTCCCAGCGGTCGCGGACGCGCTCGGCGGCCACCGGGTCCAGCTCGGCCCAGGCCTCGCGGACGGCGGTCAGCTCGGCCACCTCGACGGACGAGGTGAACGGCTGCAGCGCGCCGACCGGCGCGCCCAGCTCCACCGGGAAGCTCAGCTCGCGGTCCGACTCGATGTGGGTGAGCCGCAGCCGGGCCCCGGCGAAGCTCGCGCCGGAGCGGGCCGCGCCGGAGACCTCCACCCGGTCGCCGTGCGCGGCCAGGCCGGTCACCCGGGCCTTGACGGTCTCCACGTGCAGGTAGACGAAGTTGTCCCGCACCCACGGCACGATCCGCACGTCCGGCTCGACCCAGTGCGGCGGGATCGATTCGGCGGTGTCGTGCCAGCCCGCCGAGATCCGGCCCTTGTAGATGCCGCCCTTGCCCGCGCCGGCCACCAGGACGCGCCAGTGGCCGTCCTTCCACTGGCCACGGTGCTTGAGCTTCTTCGGGTCGAGGGACACGGTGAAGCCGGACCAGTCGCAGTTGTACAGGTCGTGGTTGCAGCTCGCGGTGGCCTCGGGGCTGTACTGGGTCTTCATCGGCACCGCGATCACCCGGCGGCCCTTGGCCTCGCGCAGCACCAGGGTGCGGACCATGTCGTGCTTGTTCGCCGCGCCGAGCTGCTCCGGGTACGCGTGACCGGTCAGCCGCAGCTTCCCGCCCACCCAGGCGCTCTCGTACAGCCGGCTGCGCATGACCAGCGAGTTGTCCAGCTTGAGCACGCCGGACGGCACGCTCTTGCGCCCGCCGCGCAGGAACGGGTAGTCCGCGTACGGCCGCAGCAGACCGCGGGCCTGCACGCCGCCGCCGCTCTCGCCCTCGTACTTGATCTGCTCGACCAGCTCGTCCACCCGGTTCTGCAGGGTCAGGTGGTACTTCAGCCGCAGCGGCGCGCGCAGCTTGCGGACCTGCTCCTGGCCGATCGACCGGAGCAGCCGGCTGACGTGCTGGACGTAGGCGTCCCGGTAGTCCTTGTCGCCGTCCACGACGGACCAGAAGAACATCGGGATCTCCTCGACGAGGGTGTTCTCGTCGTAGGAGCGCAGGTACTCGGCGAAGCGCGGCTCGGTCTGCTTCTTCAGCCAGGCACGGACCAGCTCGACCGAGGCGACCCGGTCGACCAGGCCCTTGGGGTTGGTGCGCATCTGGGTGATCGACATCTCGCCGACCTCGCGCTCGCGCCAGTGGTAGATCGGCTCGGAGAGCACGTCCACGCTCTTGGCGAGGTAGTGGTGCGGCACGCTGACCGGCGCGTCCTCGTACAGGATGCCCTCGGGGTAGAGCAGGCCCGCGGCGTCGAAGAAGGAGCGGCGGTACACCTTGTTCCACGCGGTGCGGTCGGTGACCAGCGCCGGGAGCTCGGTGATGTGGGTCTTGAGCCGGGTCTCCTTGAACGGCTTCGCGTGCCCGCCGGACTGGTAGTAGCCCACCGCGCGGAACCGCAGCACGTTGCCGGTGCAGAAGTCCGAGCCGGTCTCCTCCAGCGTGTTGATCATCAACTCGTACGCACTCGGCGGCATCGAGTCGTCGCTGTCCACGAAGCAGAGGAACTCGGAGTCCGGGTCGATGTGCCGGATGCCGGTGTTGCGGGCCGCCCCGAGGCCCTTGTTCACCTGCCGGACCAGCCGGAACCGCGAGTCCTTCGCCGCGTACGCCTCGGCGAGCGCCGCGCTGTCGTCCTTCGAACCGTCGTCGACCATGACGCACTCGAAGTCCGTGAAGGTCTGGGCGGCGATCGAGTCGAGGCATTCGACGAGGTAACGCTCGACGTTGTAGATCGGAACGACGATGGAGAGGCGGGGAGCCATCGGCTACGCAGGCCTTTCTCGGGAGGAGCGTGGCAGCCCGCAGGGGGTCTGACCGCACTTGGATCGGTGCGTACGTGCGCCCCGATCCTACCTCCGGAGCCCGGACCGCCCCGGGCCCACTACGCTGGCCCCGTGCCCCGCTTCAGCGTGATCGTCCCCGTGTACCAGGTCCAGGACTACCTCTCCGAGTGCCTCGAATCGGTCCTCGGCCAGGGCGGACCCGACTTCGAACTGATCGCGGTGGACGACCGCTCACCGGACGGCTGCGGCGCGGTGCTGGACGCGGCGGCCGCCGCCGACCCCCGGGTCCGGGTGCTCCACCTGCCGGAGAACGTCGGCCTCGGCCGGGCCCGCAACGCCGGCCTGGAGGTCGCCACCGGCGAGTACGTGATCTTCCTCGACAGCGACGACACCCTCACACCCGGCCTGCTGGAGGCCGTCGACGAGCGGCTCGCCGCCACCGGCGACCCGGACGTCCTGGTCTACGACTACGCCCGCACCTACGCCGACGGCCGGATCACCCGGGCCGCCGCCGGGCACGTCTTCGGCGCCGCCTCCCCGGACGTCTTCGACCTCGCCGCCCGCCCCGACCTGCTCGACCTGCTCCAGGTCGTCTGGAACAAGGCCTACCGCCGCGCGTTCATCGCCGACCAGCGGCTGGAGTTCCCGGCCGGCTACTACGAGGACACCCCCTGGACGTACCCGGCGCTGCTCGCCGCCGCGAGCATCACCCTGCTCGACCGGGTCGGCGTGCACTACCGCCAGCGCCAGGAGGGCGGCAACATCCTGGCCACCGCCAGCCGCAAGCACTTCGACGTGTTCGCCCAGTACGACCTGGTGTTCGCCTTCCTCGACCGCCGCCCCGACCTGGACCCCTGGCGCCCGGTCGTCTTCGGGAAGATGCTCAACCACCTCAACACCGTGGTCGCCAAGCCCGGCCGGATCCCGCCCGGCGACCGCCGCGAGTACTTCCGCCGCGCAGCCGCGCACTGCGCCCGGCTGCGCCCGGCCGGCTACCGCCCGCCGGCCGGCGTGGACGGGGTGCGCACCGAACTGCTCGGCCACGGCCGCTACGCCGCGTACCAGACCGTCCGCGCCCTCGCGAAGGCCCGCCGGCTCGTCAACCGCTAGGACCTGTCTCCGGCCCGCGCCTGACGGCCGTTCGGGGGACGGGCCGGTATAACCGGTCGGGTGGACTTCCTGACCCGCCTTCCGGTCCTGGGCCCGCTCGTGGCCCGGGTGCTGCGCAGCCGCCCCTACCGGGTGTACGAGTACTTCGCCGCCGCCCGCGGCAACCGGCTGGCCGGCGCCGTCACCTTCTTCGGCTTCCTCGCCCTGTTCCCGCTGCTCACGGTGGGCCTGGCGATCGCCGTCGCGACACTCGACGGCAGCCAGGTGGACGACCTCCAGCACCGCATCTCCGACCAGCTGCCCGGCCTGTCGGACGCGCTCAACCTGCCCTCCCTGGTGGCCAACGCGGGCGCCCTCGGGCTGGTCAGCGGGGCCCTGCTGCTGGTCTCCGGCCTCGGCTGGGTCAACACCATGCGCACCTCGATCCGGGACCTCTGGCAGCTGCCCGAGGAGAAGGGCAACCCGGTGCTGCGCAAGGCCCGGGACGTCGTGGTGCTGGCCGGCCTCGGCCTGGTGTCGCTGTTCTCGCTGGCCGCCTCCGCCGCCGGCACCACCCTCGCCGGGCGGATCGCCGATGCGATCGGCCTCGGCAGCGGGTACCTGCTGACCGGGGTCGGCGTGGTCATCGCCATAGCGTGCGACATGCTGCTCTTCGCCTACCTGCTGGCGCCCTTCCCCGGGATCACCGGCCAGCGCCGCCGCGACCTGGTGCGCGGTGCGCTGATCGGCGCGGTCGGCTTCGAACTGCTGAAGCTGCTGCTCGCCTCCTACCTCGGCTCGGTCGCCGGGCGGAGCCTGTACGGCGCCTTCGCCACGCCGGTGGCGCTGCTGCTGTGGATCAACTTCGTCAGCCGGCTGCTGATGTACTGCGTGGCCTGGACGGCGACGGCCGACCCGGCGGCCGCCCGGGAGCGGACCAGGGAGCACGGCCGGGCACTGCTGGCCGCCGCCGACGAGTCGGAGGCGGCGCGGTGATTCGCCCGCTCGCCTCCGGGGCGCTCGGGCCCGGTGCCGACGGTCGTCGCTCCGGCACTCCCTCCTGCGTCGGTCGCTTGTCGCTCCTCGCTTTCGGCACCGGCGCGCCCCTTCAGCTCGGGGCGCGGTGATTCGCCCGCTGGGGTCAGCGCTAGTAGCGGCCCGGCGTCTGGCGCCGGAGGAGCACCACGGCGACCGCCCCGACCACGGCTCCGGCCACCACGGCCGACCAGCCGCCCAGCAGGCCCAGCCAGTCGTCCCCGGCCGACACGGCGTCCGGCCCGGCCGGGGTGGTGGAGGAATGCGGCGGCGGGGCGGCGGCACCGGTGGCGCCGGCCGCCTGGCCGGTCGGCTCCCCGCTGCCGGCCGGCTTCTCGCTGCCGGCCGGCTTCTCGTCGACCAGCCGGCCGACCGGCTGGACCTTGCCCGCCGCGGCGAAGCCCCAGTCCAGCAGCTCGGCCGTCTCGTCGTAGACCCGCTGGTAGCTGGCCGGGTGCATCACCGTCACCAGCAGGGTGCGCCCGTTCCGCTGGGCGGCGCCCACGAAGGTCGAGCCGGCGTTGGTGGTGGTGCCGTTCTTCACCCCGATCAGGCCGGGGTACTTGCCCAGCAGCCGGTCGGTGTTGGCGATCCCGAAGCTGCCGCGCCGGCCGGTGTTCTTGTCGACGGCGCCGGGGAACTGGGCGTCCCGGGTCGCGCAGTACATCCGGAAGTCCGGGTTGCGCAGACCGGAGCGGGCGAACAGCGACAGGTCGTAGGCCGAGGACACCTGGCCGTCCATGTCGTAGCCGTCCGGGGAGATCACCTCGGTGTCCCGGGCCTGCAGGGCTTCGGCGCGGGCCTGCATCTCGTTGACGGTCTGCTGGACGCCGCCGTTCATGTGCGCCAGGACGTGCACGGCGTCGTTGCCCGAGCTCAGGAACACCCCGCGCCACAGGTCCTCGACCCGGTAGTCCAGGTTCTCCTTGATGCCGACCAGGCTGCTGCCGGGGCCGATGTTCTGGATCTCCGCGTCGGCGACCCGGTGCACCGCGTTGCGGTCGAACTTGGGCAGCACGGTGTCCGCGAAGAGGATCTTCAGGGTGCTCGCCGGAGGCAGCCTGAGGTGCGGGTTGTAGGACGCCAGTACTTCCCCCGACGTGGCGTCGGAGACTATCCAGGACAGGCCGGTGAGGTCCGTCGGCAGCGCCGGCGCGCCCGCCAGCGGATTGACCTGGACCCCGGGGAGCCCGAGCCGCTCACCGCCGACCGCGGTCGACGGGGGCGGCGTCTGCGGGGCCGCGACCGCCGCGGGGGCGGCGAGCAGAACCGGGAGGGCCGCGGTGACCGCGGCGCACAGCTGCGCGAAGGTGTGACGGGATGTGGACACCGACTGACCGTACCCATCGGGGCGCGGCAGCGTGCGCCACGCCGCACAGGTCCCCCGCATGAGGGGCTCGCCGTAGGCCGATCAGCGGCCCGCGCATACTTGGGGAGGCACACCGCCTCCACACTCCCCGCCGAGGACCATCCCATGAAGCTCAGCCGCCGCACGTCCTGGTTCCTGTCCGCCTTCGGCGTCTGGTCGATCATCATCTGGACGACCTTCGTCAAGAACCTGTGGAAGGACTCCGGCGGCCAGGCCTTCGTGAACGGCGACCACTCCCAGCCCACCGCCTTCTTCTGGATCCACCTGCTGCTGGCGATCACGTCCTTCGTCCTCGGCATCGCCGTCGGCGCCATCGGCCTCCGCGGCCTGCGCGCCACCCGCCGCACCCCGGCCACGGACTGACAATCGCGTTGCCGCCGTCGGCCCCCACCGGCAAGGTCCTCACCGCTCTCACGCGCGTACCCGACGCGCTGATCACAAGGGGTGGGGATCTCCATGACACTTTCGCGTACCCGCAGACTCGGGGGTAGCCGTGGTGACCATGGCCGCCGGCCTGCTCACCACGCCGACGGCGACGGCAAGCTTGACCTGTGGGCCGTCACGGCAGACCGCCGCCTGGTGATGTACAGCGGCTGGACCGGTGCGAACGACCTCGAAGCGCTGAACCAGCGGAAAACCGAGGGCCCCGTCCGATCGGTCGATCGGACGGGGCCCTCGATCCTGCTCAGGCCGGGATCAGAAGCGGCGGGTGACCAGCGCCCGCTTCACTTCCTGGATCGCCTTGGTGACCTCGATGCCACGCGGGCAGGCCTCGGAGCAGTTGAAGGTGGTGCGGCAACGCCACACGCCCTCACGGTCGTTGAGGATCTCCAGGCGCTGCTCGGCACCCTCGTCGCGCGAGTCGAAGATGAAGCGGTGCGCGTTGACGATGGCGGCCGGGCCGAAGTACTGGCCGTCGTTCCAGAAGACCGGGCAGGACGACGTGCACGCGGCGCACAGGATGCACTTGGTGGTGTCGTCGAAGCGCTCGCGGTCCTCGGCGGACTGCAGGCGCTCGCGGGTCGGCTCGTTCCCCTTGGTGATGAGGAACGGCATGACGTCCTTGTACGCCTGGAAGAACGGGTCCATGTCCACGACCAGGTCCTTGAGGACCGTCAGGCCCTTGATGGCCTCGATCGTGATCGGCTTCTCCGGGTTGACGTCCTTGATCAGGGTCTTGCACGCCAGCCGGTTGCGGCCGTTGATCCGCATGGCGTCGGAGCCGCAGATGCCGTGCGCGCAGGAACGGCGGTAGGTGAGGGTGCCGTCCTGCTCCCACTTGATCTTGTTGAGCGCGTCCAGGACGCGCTCCTTCGGGTCCATGGTGAGCTGGTAGTCCACCCACACCGGGTCCGGGTGCTCCTCCGGGTTGAACCGGCGGACCCGGAAGGTGACGGTGATCAGCTGGGTGCCACCGGCCTCGGCCGCGTCCAGAGCGGCCGAGTGCTCCACAGTCGGAGTGCTCATCAGTACTTACGCTCCATCGGCTGGTAGCGGGTCGTGACGACCGGCTTGTAGTCGAGGCGGATGGAGGTGCTGCCGTCGGCGGCGACCTCCTGGTACGCCATGGTGTGCTGCATGAACTTCACGTCGTCACGGGTCGGGAAGTCCTCGCGGTAGTGGCCGCCGCGGGATTCCTCGCGGGCCAGCGCGGAGACGGCCAGCACCTCGGCCAGGTCGAGCAGGTTGCCCAGCTCGATGGCCTCCAGGAGGTCCGTGTTGTAGCGGAAGCCCTTGTCCTGGATGGAGACGTTCTTGTAGCGCTCCTTCAGCGCGGCGATGTCCTCGACCGCCTGCTTCAGGGTGGCACCGGTGCGGTACACCATCGCGTTGGCGTCCATGGTCTCCTGCAGCTCCTTGCGGATCTGCCCCACGGACTCGGTGCCGGTCGCCTCGCGCAGCTTCTCGACCATGTTCTGGACCAGCTCTTCCGGGTTCTCCGGCAGCGGGACGAACTCGTTGGCGTTGGCGTAGTCGGCGGCGGCGATGCCCGCGCGACGGCCGAACACGTTGATGTCCAGCAGGGAGTTGGTGCCCAGGCGGTTGGCGCCGTGCACGGACACGCAGGCGACCTCGCCGGCCGCGTACAGGCCCGGGACGACGTCGGTGTTGTTGCGCAGGACCTCACCCTCGACGTTGGTCGGGATGCCGCCCATGGCGTAGTGCGCGGTGGGCTGGATCGGGATCGGGTCCGTGTAGGGCTCGATGCCGAGGTAGGTGCGCGCGAACTCGGTGATGTCCGGCAGCTTGGCGTCCAGCTGCTCCGGCGGCAGGTGGGTCAGGTCCAGGTAGACGTGGTCGCCCTCCGGACCGCAGCCGCGGCCCTCGCGGATCTCGGTGTAGATCGCGCGGGAGCAGACGTCACGGGACGCGAGGTCCTTCATGACGGGGGCGTAGCGCTCCATGAAGCGCTCGCCGTCCTTGTTGCGCAGGATGCCGCCCTCGCCGCGGGCGCCCTCGGTGAGCAGGATGCCCATGCGCCAGATGCCCGTCGGGTGGAACTGGAAGAACTCCATGTCCTCCAGCGGCAGGCCGCGGCGGTAGGCCACCGCCTGGCCGTCACCGGTGAGGGTGTGGGCGTTCGAGGAGACCTTGAACATCTTGCCGGTGCCGCCGGAGGCGAACACGACGGCCTTGGCCTGGAAGACGTGGATCTCGCCGGTGGCCAGCTCGTAGGCGACGACGCCGGCCGTCTTGCCCTCGTTGATCAGCAGGTCGAGGACGTAGAACTCGTTGAAGAACTCGACGCCGTGCTTGACGCAGTTCTGGAACAGCGTCTGGAGGATCATGTGGCCGGTGCGGTCGGCCGCGTAGCACGAGCGGCGGACCGGGGCCTCGCCGTGGTTGCGGGAGTGACCGCCGAAGCGGCGCTGGTCGATCCGGCCCTGCTCGGTGCGGGAGAAGGGGAGGCCCATCTTCTCCAGGTCGAGGACGGCGTCGATGGCCTCCTTGCACATGATCTCGGCGGCGTCCTGGTCGACCAGGTAGTCACCACCCTTGACCGTGTCGAAGGTGTGCCACTCCCAGTTGTCCTCCTCGACGTTGGCCAGCGCGGCGCACATGCCGCCCTGGGCCGCGCCGGTGTGGGACCGGGTCGGGTAGAGCTTGGTCAGGACGGCGGTGCGGCTGCGCTGCGTCGACTCGATGGCCGCGCGCATGCCGGCGCCGCCGGCGCCGACGATGACGGTGTCGTACTGGTGAATCTGCATGGGGGGTTAACTCGCCTCTGGCCTCTGCCGATGGTCGATGGTGCTCGCGGCTCAGATGTTGGGGTCGAAGGTGAAGATCACCAGGGTGCCGAGCAGCACGGTGAAGACCGTGGCGGTACCCATGAGCCCCTTGAGCCAGAGCCGGGTCGAGTCCTTCTCGGCGTAGTCGTTGATGACCTGACGCATGCCGTTGGCGCCGTGCAGCATGGCGAGCCACAGCATCAGGAGGTCCCAGCCCTGCCAGAACGGCGAGGCCCAGCGGCCGGCCACGAAGGCGAAGCCGATCTTGGAGACGCCGCCGTCCATGATCAGCATGATGAACAGGTGGCCGATGATCAGGGCGACCAGGACGATGCCGGACAGGCGCATGAAGAGCCAGGCCAGCATCTCGAAGTTGGTGCGGGTGCGGCGCGGGGTCTTCGCGGTCCGCTTGCGCGGCGGCTCGATGACGAAGGCGTCGGCCGGGTTGCCGGTGCCGAGGCCCTGGCCGGTGTGCGCCTGCTTCGAGGGGACGACGAGCGCGTCGGAGATTTCCGTGGACATCAGTCAGCTCACTTCCCGAACCAGGAGATCAGCGTGTGCTGCAGGATCCCGTAGAAGGAGCCGGCCATCAGCAGGACCCAGACTCCGACGACGGTCCAGAGCATCTGCTTCTGGTACTTCGGGCCCTTGGACCAGAAGTCCACCGCGACGACGCGCAGGCCGTTGAGCGCGTGGAACAGGATGGCGGCCACCAGGCCGTACTCCATCAGGTTCACGAGCGGAGTCTTGTACGTCTTAATGACGCTGTCGTAGGACTCCGGCGACACTCGCACCAGGGCGGTGTCCAGGACGTGGGCGAACAGGAAGAAGAAGATGAGGACGCCGGTGACTCGATGAGCCACCCAGCTCCACATGCCTTCCCGGCCGCGGTACAGCGTTCCAGCCGGCACGGAAAAACCCTCCGGAAGCGATTGGGGGCTCGGCCGGCTTCGGTGTCGGTCAGCCCGGCCGGGTACGGTCCACCGGCCGCCAGCATCCTATCGACGCCTTGTCGGGAACCGCCTCCGGGGCCCCTATGTGTGATCAATCAGGCACTTCTGGCCTAGCGGGGCGGGAACCAAACCCAGTCTACTCACTCTGGGTGACAGGGGCGTCGCGCCACGGTGGCGGCCGGTTCGCCGGCGCCGCCGGGCCGGACGGGCGGGTCGTCCGGCGGGCGGTGCGGGGGCGGGGCTCAGCGCGCCTTCGGCTCGGAGGCGAGCGGGTGAATCACCGCGCCCCGAGCCGAAGGGAGTGCCGGAGCGACGACCGTCGGCACCGGGCCCGAGCGCCCGGGAGGTGAGCGGGTGAATCACCGCGCCCCGAGCCGAAGGGGCGCGCCGGTGCCGAAAGCGAGGAGCGGCAAGCGGCCGACGCAGGAGGGAGTGCCGGAGCGACGACCGTCGGCGCCGGGCCCGAGCGCCCCGGAGGTGAGCGGGTGAATCACCGCGCCCCGGCCTCCGAATGGGTGGCGACCAGGTGCTCCAGGCGGGTGAGGGCGATCCGTCGGAGCTCGTCCGCCGCGATCAGTCGCTCCTCGTCCGGGTCGTTGGCCAGCCGGGTGCGGATGGAGGAGAGCACGGTGTCGAGCATCTCCTCCGGGTCGACGCCGTCCAGGCAGACCACGAAGACGTGGCCGAACCGGGCCTCGTACGCGGCGTGGGCGGCCCGCAGTGCGGTGTGCGCGGCCTGGCTGCCCGGCGCGCGCATGCCGAGCAGCGGTTGCGGCATCCAGCTCTCGTCGGCCAGTGCCTCGGCCAGGTCGGCCGGGCGCAGGTCGTAGGAGGCCTCGCTGGCGGCGGCCAGCAGGGACCCTAGGTCGGGGTACGGACGGTGTGCGGTGAGCCGCAGGGCCCAGCGGTGGCTGCCGCAGCAGGCCAGCAGGGCCTCCTCGGCGGCGCCGGCGTCCGCTTCGTTGAAGCGGTGCAGCCCGAGGAGGGCCGGTTCGGTGCTGGCGTCGGGCCGCTGTGACGGGATGTCGCTGGCCAGCGGGTCCTCCTCGGGAGGGCGGGAAGGGGCCGGTGGGTGGTGGAGCACCTGAAGTATGGGGCCGCGGAGGGGGCGCTCGGCGCCGGTCGGGCAGCTCCTCAAAGGTAGTTGAGTGGTAATCAGTTGGGGAGGGCGCACGCGGAATTCATCCGGACGAGCTATCAAGTTGTGACGTTGACACCTGCGCGTCATCGCCCTCCCCGCCTTCGTCCGCTGTTCGGCTCACCGGCGGCTCAGCTGCAACGGGTCCCCTCGGCCGGCATCGTGCCGTCGGTCAGGTAGGCGTCCATGGCCTGGTCGATGCAGGTGTTGCCCTTGCCGAAGGCGCCGTGGCCCTCGCCGACCCGGGTGAGCAGGGTCGCCTTGGCGAAGCCCTTGGCCAGCTTCTCGGCCGAGGCGTACGGGGTGGCCGGGTCGCCGGTGCTGCCGACCACCAGGATCGGTGCGGCGCCCTCGGCCCGGATGGTGTGGGGCTTCTCCTGGGTCTTGAACGGCCAGTAGGCGCAGCCGGGCTCCAGGTAGTCGTCCACCGTGACGCCCTTGGACAGCAGCGGCGCCTCGGCGAGCAGCCGGTCGACCGCCTGCTGGGCGTGCTCGGGGGTCGGCGCGGGGCGGGCCGCGTCGGCGCAGCTGATCGCGCCGTTGGCCTCGTCCATCGGGCTGTAGTGGCCGTTCTCGTCGCGACCGTTGTAGTCGTCGGCGAAGGCCATCAGGTAGTCGCCCTTGTCGCGCTTCATGGCCCAGCCGAGGCTGGCCCGCAGGTACTGCCAGGCGGTCTTCTCGTCGCCGTAGAGCAGCGAGATGACGCCGGTCCAGGCCATGTCGCGGCCGAGCTCGCGGCCGTCCTTGGTGGTCAGCGGGTGGTCGTGGAGGCCGTCCAGGAAGTCGGCGGCCTTCTTGGCGGCCTTGGTCCGGTCCGTGCCGAGCGGGCACTCGTCGGGGTGGTTGTCCACGCAGTCGGCGGCGAAGCGCTCGAAGGACTTCTCGAAGCCGACCTGCTGGTCGACGCCGTGGTCCAGGGTGTCCTGGGCCGGGTCGACGGCGCCGTCCAGGATCAGCCGGCCGGTGTTCTGCGGGAACTCCTCGGCGTACAGGGCGCCGAGGTAGGTGCCGTAGGAGATGCCGAGGTAGTTGAGCTTGCGGTCGCCGACGACGGCGCGCAGCACGTCCAGGTCGCGGGCGGTGTTGCGGGTGCCGACGAAGGGCAGCAGCTTGCCGGACTTGGCCTGGCAGGCGGCGGCGTGCTCGGTGGACTGCTTGACGTGCTCGGCCTTGCGCTCGGCGCGGTCGTCCGGCGCGTCCAGCTGATTGAGGGCGTCCAGCTGCTTGTCGTCGTAGCAGACCACCGGCGAGCTGTCGCCGGTGCCGCGCGGGTCGAAGCCGATCACGTCGAAGCGGGTGTGCAGGGTGCCGTCGAAGTCCTTGGCGCCGTACTTGACCATCTCGACGCCCGAGGCGCCGGGGCCGCCCGGGTTGACCATCAGCGAGCCGATCCGCTGGTCCCTGGCGGTCGCCGGGTACTTGATCAGGGCGAGGTCGATCGCGTCGGCGGTGGGGTTGGCGTAGTCGAGCGGGACGTGCAGCTTGCCGCACCGCATGGCGGAGACGTCGATCTTCGCGTGCTCGGCCTTGGGGTCGGCCGGGCAGTCCGCCCAGGTGATCTGCTGGCCGTAGAACGGCTTGAGCGCCGGGTCGGCCTCGCCCTTGGGCTTCGGGGTCGGGGTCGGGGTGGCGGTGGGGCTCGCGGCGGAGGGCGCGGCGGTGCCGGAGGCCTTGTCCTGGGCCGTCGTGGCGGAGTCGTCGCAGGCGGACGTGAGCAGGAGGGCGCCTGCCGCCACGGCGGTCAGCAGGACCCGTGGGCGGGCGGCCCGGAAGATCGTCATCGCACGTGTGTACCACTCGTGTGCGACACGTGTTCGATCGGGGGCCGGGCCTCCCGCCCGTCGCGGGTCAGCCGCGGTGGACCTTGTGGTTGGCGGCCTGCGCCCGGGGCCGGACCACCAGCAGGTCGATGTTCACGTGCGAGGGCCGGGTGACCGCCCAGGCCACGGTGTCCGCGATGTCCTCCGAGGTCAGCGGCTCGGCCACACCCGCGTACACGGCGGCGGCCTTGTCCTCGTCACCGCGGAAGCGGGTGATCGCGAAGCCCTCGGACTTCACCATGCCGGGGGCGATCTCGATCACCCGGATCGGCTCCCCGCACAGCTCCAGCCGCAGCGTCGCCGCGATGGTGTGCGCGGCGTGCTTGGCCGCGACGTACCCGCCGCCGCCCTCGTACGCGGCCAGCGCGGCGGTCGAGGAGAGCACCAGCACCGTGCCGTCGCCGGTGGCGCGCAGCGCGGGCAGCAGCGCCTGCGTCACGTGCAGCACGCCGAGCACGTTCACCTCGTACATGGCCCGCCAGTCGGCCGGGTCACCGTGCTCGACGCTCTCGGCGCCGATCGCGCCGCCGGCGTTGTTCACCAGGACGTCCACCCGGCCGACCTCGGCCGCGAAGGCGTCCACGGCGGCCCGGTCGGTGACGTCGAGGGTGTACGCCCGTCCGCCGATCTCCTTGGCCAGCACCTCGATCCGCTCGGTCCGGCGGGCGGTCAGCACCACCTCGAAGCCCTCGTCGGCCAGCCGGCGGGCGGTCGCCGCGCCGATTCCGCTGCTGGCACCGGTGACCACGGCCACCTTCTGCTCGGTCATTGCCACTCCCTGGGGCTCATCCGGTCGTTCACCCGATCATCTCAACCGCGTTCTCGTCCGATCGCTTCCGGGTTCTCCCGCACCGGCGCGCCCTTCGGCTCGGCGCGCACCCGCCGCCCGGCCGCGCCCTAGGTTGGGAGGACCGACCCCGCGCCCCCGCCGTTCCCGTGGAGGACCGATGCCGCGCCCCGCCGAATCCGCCCGCCTTTCGGAATCAGGCTGTCCGATCGATCCGCTCTACGGCCCCGAGGCGCTGGCCGGCTGGGACCCGGACGCCCGGCTGGGCCGGCCGGGGGAGTACCCGTACACCCGGGGCGTCTACCCGACGATGTACACCGGCCGGCCGTGGACGATGCGCCAGTACGCGGGCTTCGGCACCGCCGCCGAGTCCAACGCCCGTTACCGCCAGCTGATCGCGGGCGGCGGGACCGGCCTCTCGGTGGCCTTCGACCTGCCCACCCAGATGGGCTACGACTCGGACGCGCCGCTCGCCGCCGGGGAGGTCGGCAAGGTCGGCGTGGCCGTGGACGGCATCGAGGACATGGCGGTGCTCTTCGACGGCATCCCGCTCGGCGAGGTGTCCACCTCGATGACCATCAACGCGCCGGCCGCCCTGCTCCTGCTGCTCTACCAGTTGGTCGGCGAGGCCCAGGGGGTGGCGCCCTCGGCGCTCACCGGCACGGTGCAGAACGACGTGCTGAAGGAGTACATCGCCCGCGGCACCTACATCTTCCCGCCGCAGCCCTCGCTGCGGCTGGTCGCCGACGTGTTCCGGTACTGCCGGGCCGAGATCCCGCGCTGGAACACCATCTCCATCTCCGGCTACCACATGGCCGAGGCCGGGGCCGATCCGGCGCAGGAGATCGCCTTCACCCTGGCCAACGGGATCGCCTACGTCCGGACCGCGCTCGCCGCCGGGATGGCCGTGGACGACTTCGCGCCCCGGCTCTCCTTCTTCTTCGTGGCCCGCACCACGCTCCTCGAGGAGGTCGCCAAGTTCCGCGCCGCCCGCCGGATCTGGGCCAGGATCATGCGGGAGGAGTTCGGCGCGAGGGACCCCCGTTCGCAGATGCTGCGCTTCCACACCCAGACCGCCGGGGTGCAGCTCACCGCCCAGCAGCCCGAGGTGAACCTGGTCCGGGTCTCGGTGCAGGCGCTCGCCGCGGTGCTCGGCGGCACCCAGTCGCTGCACACCAACAGCTTCGACGAGGCGATCGCGCTGCCCACCGAGAAGGCCGCCCGGCTGGCCCTGCGCACCCAGCAGGTGCTCGCCCACGAGACCGACGTGACCGCCACCGTCGACCCCTTCGCCGGTTCCTACGCGGTCGAGTCGCTGACCGACGCGGTCGAGGCGGCCGCGCTGGCGCTGATGGCCCGGGTCGAGGAGCAGGGCGGCGCGGTGGCCGCGATCGAGCGGGGCTTCCAGAAGGGCGAGATCGAGCGCACCGCCTACCGCATCCAGCAGGAGACCGACTCCGGCGAGCGCACGGTGGTCGGCGTCAACCGCTTCCGGCTGGACGAGGAGGAGCCCTACCAGCCGCTGCGGGTGGACCCGGCGATCGAGCGGCAGCAGGCCGAACGGCTGGCCCGGCTGCGGGCCGGGCGCTCCGCCACGGCCGTCACCCGGGCGCTGGACGCGCTGCGCCGCACCGCGGAGGGCCCGGAGAACGTGCTGTACCCGATGAAGGAGGCGCTGGCCGCCCGGGCCACCGTCGGCGAGGTCTGCGACGCGCTGCGCGGGGTGTGGGGCACGTACGCTCCGGTGGAGCGCTTCTGAGTGTTACTGGTCGTTCGCGATAGTCCGTGAATGTTCGTGAACGTTCCTGAACGGCTGTCAAGCACCGTCGGCCGTCGAGCGGGTGGGGGCCGTGACCGCCGGCCCGGGGGATCGTTGCGCAGGACAAGCAACCCGGGGAAGGCGGCGGAAACGAGATGTCATACCCACCTATCCGGCCGGTATGCGCCCATCCGGGGACTGGTTTTCCGGAAGTCGGGCCAAATCCCCCCAAGGGGCCTAGTCTTGGGGAGATGAACCGTCCTGAGCCCGCTCAGCCGGGCACCACTCTCGCCGCCGCCCGCCCCGCCGCCGAACTGCGGGACCGGGTCCGGAGGCTGGAGCCCGAGCTGATCGCCTTCCGGCGTGATCTGCACCGGCACCCGGAGCTGGGCCGCCAGGAGTTCCGCACCACCGACCTGCTGCGCGACCGGCTGGTGGCGGCGGGCCTGCAGCCGCGGGTGCTGCCCGGCGGCACCGGCCTGCTGGTCGACGTCGTCCCGGCCGGCACCGCCCCGGGCACCGAATTCCTGGCCTTCCGCGCCGACATCGACGCGCTGCCGATCGACGACGCCAAGTCCGACGTGCCGTACCGCTCGACCGTCCCCGGCCGGGCCCACGCCTGCGGCCACGACGTGCACACCTCGGTGGTGCTCGGTCTCGGCCTGGTGCTGGCCGAGGCCGTCCGCACCGGCGAGCTGCGCCGCCCGGTCCGGCTGGTGTTCCAGCCGGCCGAGGAGGTCATGCCGGGCGGTGCCCTGGACGTCATCGGCGCGGGCGGGATGGACGGCGTCGGCCGGATCTTCGCGGTGCACTGCGATCCGAAGGTGGAGGTCGGCCGGATCGCCCTGCGGGTCGGCGCGATCACCTCGGCCTGCGACCGGCTGGTGCTGCACCTGGACGGCCCCGGCGGGCACACCGCCCGCCCGCACCTGACCACCGACCTGGTGACCGCGATCGCCCGGATGGCCGCGGACCTGCCGGGCGCGCTGGCCCGCCGGATGGACCCGCGCTGGGGCGTCAGCCTGGTCTGGGGCCGGATCACCTCCGGCTCCGCGCCCAACGTCATCCCGCAGCACGCCGAACTGGAGGGGACCGTCCGCTGCCTGGAGCTGGACGGCTGGCGCGAGGCGCCGGACCTGCTGCACGAGCTGATCGCCAAGCTCGCCGAGACCTACCGGGCCAAGTGGACGCTGGACTACCACCGCGGGGTCCCGCCGGTGGTCAACGAGGCGGTCTCGGTCGCCCGGCTGGAGGCGGCGATGACCGCCCGGTTCGGTCAGGGCGGCGCCCAGGTGGTGGAGGGCACCGAGCAGAGCCTGGGCGGTGAGGACTTCTCCTGGTACCTGGAGCACGCCCCGGGCGCGCTGGCCCGCCTCGGGGTCCGCGCCCCCGGCGACACCACCGTCCGGGACCTGCACCAGGGCCGGTTCGACGTGGACGAGCGGGCGATCGGCGTGGGTGTGGAGTTGTTCGCGGCGCTGGCCCTGGAGGACGACCGGATCTGACCGCTTCTGTGCGGGCTGTGGCCCGCCCGTGATCGGCTCGTTGAGATCCGGGGCGCCGGGGCGGTTCCGTAAACTGGGCCGGACCAAGTCTCGGATCGCCGTCCGCGTGCGGGATCAGAGCCTTCGGAAGGGCTTCAGACCACGGTTTGATAACAACCCGAATGCTCTGGCAGCCCGTAACACAACCGTGTTCTACGCGCGTTACGGTGGCGTCCGACCACGCCAAACGGTTGCGTGTTAGAAGGAGATACTCCCTTGCGCCGTTCAATGAAGCTCGCCGCGGTTGTGCTCTCGGGTTCCCTGGGCATGGCCTCGCTCGCCGCTTGCGGCGCAAAGAGCACCGACAACAACGCCTCCTCCGGCTCCTCCGACGGTCTCAAGGTCGGCATGGCCTACGACATCGGCGGCCGTGGCGACCAGTCCTTCAACGACTCCGCCGCCCGCGGCCTGGACAAGGCCAAGTCCGACCTGGGCGTTTCGGTCAACGAGGCCGAGGCCAAGCCGGGCGAGGCCGAGGCCGACAAGGAGACCCGCCTCAAGAACCTGATCGACGCCGGTTACAAGACGATCATCGCGGTCGGCTTCGTCTACCAGCCGGCCGTCGACAAGGTCGCGAAGGACAACCCGAACGTCAAGTTCGCGATCATCGACTCGAACGACAAGGACCAGCCGGCCAACGTCACCTCGCTGGTCTTCGCCGAGCAGGAGGGTTCGTACCTCGCCGGCGTCGCCGCCGCGAACAAGTCGAAGGGCCACCACATCGGCTTCATCGGTGGTGTGCAGTCCGAGCTGATCAAGAAGTTCGAGGCCGGTTACAAGGCGGGCGCCAAGTCCGTCGACCCGAACATCCAGATCGAGACCACCTACCTCACCACCCCGCCGGACTTCACCGGCTTCAACTCGCCCGACAAGGGCAAGGAAGCCGCGCAGGGCCAGCTCGACAAGGGTGCGGACGTCATCTACTCCGCCGCCGGCTCCTCCGGCAACGGCGCCATCGAGGCCGTCGCCAACGCGGGCAAGCTCGCCATCGGTGTCGACTCCGACCAGGCCGCGCAGCCCGCTCTGGACAAGTACAAGGGCAGCATCCTGACCTCGATGGTCAAGAACGTCGACAACGCGGTCTACGCGTACATCCAGTCGGTCAAGCAGGGCACGCCGTTCACCGGCATCAAGCTCTTCGACCTGAAGGCCGACGGTGTCCGTCTCGCCACCACCGGCGGCAAGATCGACGACATCCAGGACAAGCTGAAGGCCGCCTCCGACGCCATCAAGAGCGGCGCCACCACCATCCCGACCGCGCCGACCTCCTGAGGTCCGCGCGTCTCGGACGCGACCTGCGCCTGCCACTCATCGGCGGCGTGACGATCGACACTGATCACGGGAGGGGCCCGGCAGGGTGCGCTCAACGCGTACCCCCGGGCCCCGTTCCGTCCCCCCGTTTCCCCCCTTGGCCCTCCGAGCGCAACGACGCGCCTCCAGACCACCAGGAGACCGCCATCACCGCATCAGACCCCGTCCCGCTGCGCAAGGACGGCAACCCCAGCGCGGGGACGGCGACACCGGCCGTCGAACTGCGCGGCATCACCAAGCGCTTCCCCGGTGTCGTGGCCAACCACGACATCAACCTCACCGTCCGCACCGGCACCGTGCACGCCCTGATGGGCGAGAACGGCGCCGGCAAGTCGACGCTGATGAAGATCCTCTACGGCATGCAGCGGCCGGACGAGGGCACCATCGCGATCAACGGCGAGCTGTGCGAGTTCCACACCCCGGGTGACGCCATCGCCCGCGGCATCGGCATGGTGCACCAGCACTTCATGCTCGCCGACAACCTCACGGTGCTGGAGAACGTCGTCCTCGGCGGCGAGAAGCTCCACGGCATCGGTGCCAAGGCGAAGGCGAAGATCAAGGAGATCTCCGACCAGTACGGGCTGGGCGTGCGCCCGGACGCGCTGGTCGAGGACCTCGGCGTCGCCGACCGCCAGCGCGTCGAGATCCTCAAGGTGCTGTACCGCGGCGCCAAGATCCTGATCCTCGACGAGCCCACGGCCGTGCTCGTCCCGCAGGAGGTCGACGCGCTGTTCGACAACCTGCGCGAGCTCAAGGCCGAGGGCGTCACCGTCATCTTCATCTCGCACAAGCTGCACGAGGTGCTGGCGGTGGCCGACGCGATCAGCGTCATCCGGCGCGGCACCACGGTCGGCGACGCCGACCCGAAGGCGGTCACCGCCCGTCAGCTGGCCGAGCTGATGGTCGGCGCCGAGCTGCCCTCCCCGGAGAGCCGCGAGTCGACCGTCACCACCACCGAGATGCTCAACGTCGAGGGCCTGCGGATCGCCAAGACCGACGCCGAGGGCATCGAGCGCGTCGTCCTGGACGACATCTCGCTGCGGATCCACAAGGGCGAGATCCTCGGCATCGCCGGTGTCGAGGGCAACGGCCAGGCCGAACTGGTCGAGGCCATCATGGGCATGCTGCCGCTGGACGCGGGCACCGTCGTCCTGGACGGCAAGAACCTCTCCGGCACCCTGACCCGGGGCCGCCGCGAGGCCGGCATCGGCTACATCCCCGAGGACCGCCACAGGCACGGCCTGCTGCTGGAGGCCCCGCTCTGGGAGAACCGCATCCTCGGCCACGTCACCGAGCGGCCCAACTCCAGCGGCGTGCTGCTCAAGCCGGCCGCCGCCCGGACGGACACCCTGCGGATCGTCGAGCAGTACGACGTCCGCACCCCCGGCATCGAGGTCACCGCGGCCTCGCTCTCCGGCGGCAACCAGCAGAAGCTGATCATCGGCCGCGAGATGAGCCACCAGCCCAAGCTGCTGATCGCCGCCCACCCGACCCGCGGTGTGGACGTCGGCGCCCAGGCGCAGATCTGGGAGCACATCCGCTCCGCCCAGCGCGAGGGCCTGGCCGTCCTGCTGATCTCGGCCGACCTGGACGAGCTGATCGGCCTCTCCGACACCATCCGGGTCATCTACCGCGGCCGCCTGGTCGCCGACGCCGACCCGGCCACCGTCACCGCCGAGGACCTCGGCACCGCGATGACCGGTGCCGCGGCCGGCCACCTGGAGTCCGAGCCGGAGGCCGTCGCCGAGGCGCAGGCCATCGCCGCGGAGGGCACCGAGGCCGAGGCCGAGCACCCGCACACCGACACCGCCGACGACCCGCAGGCGGGGGAGTAACCCATGACCAGTCCCAACCCCGCCGCCAAGCGCAGCCTGGCGCAGCGGATCAGCGGTGAGCGGATCGTGCTCGCACTGGCGGCGCCGGTGCTCGCGGTCGTGCTGTCCGTCGCGATCTGCTCGATCCTGCTGGCGACCTCGGGCAAGAACCCGTTCGACGCGTGGAACGTGATGATCACGTTCGCGACCAAGTCGGACGGCCAGGTGGCGATCCTCAACCGGTCCACCACGTACTACCTGGCCGCCGCGGCCGCCGCGTTCGGGTTCCGGATGAACCTGTTCAACATCGGCGTCGAGGGCCAGTACAAGGTCGCGGCGCTGTTCGCGGCCTACATCGGTGCCCAGGTCGACCTGCCGGCGTTCATCCAGATCCCGCTGCTGCTGGTCACCGCCATGCTGGTCGGTGGTCTGTACGCGAGCATCGCCGGCCTGCTGAAGGTCTACCGCGGCGTCAGCGAGGTCATCGCGACCATCATGCTGAACGCCATCGCGCTCGCGATCGTCGGTCTGCTGCTCGTCCCCGGCATCTTCGCGCCGAAGGTCAGCGGCACCAGCAACTCGATCCAGACCGAGCCGATCTCGCAGTCGAGCCACTTCTTCGGCATCGAGACGGCCGGCGGCACCCTCTGGGGCTTCCTCTTCATCGCGATCCTGGTCGGTGTGCTCTTCCAGTTCACCCTGACCCGCACCCGCTTCGGCTTCGACCTGCGCGCCACCGGCCGCTCGGAGTCCGCCGCGACCGCCTCCGGCGTGAACGTCAAGAAGATGGTCGTCATCTCGATGTTCGTCTCCGGTGGGATCGCCGGTCTGATCGGCATGCCCGAGCTGCTGCAGAACTCCTTCTACTACGGCCAGAGCTTCCAGCCCGGCCTGGGCTTCCTGGGTATCTCGATCGCCCTGCTCGGCCGCAACAGCCCGGTCGGCATGGCCTTCGCGGCCCTGCTGTTCGCCTTCCTGGACGCCACCGGCGCGCAGCTGCCCCTGCAGGGCGGCTTCCCGTCCGAGATCGTCTCGGTCATGCAGGGCACCATCGTCATCTGTGTCGTCGTCGCGTACGAGCTGGTGCGCCGCTACGGCCTGAAGCGCCAGCAGCAGAAGGTCGGCGCCGAGCTCGCCGCCCAGGCCGCGGCCACTGAGAAGAAGGAGGTGGCCTCGTGACCGAGCGTAGTGAGCGAGCCAAGAAGTACAGCGCGTTGTGCGAAGCACGCGCCGAGCGAAGCGAGGTGCGGGCATGAGCACCGCTACTGCCGCTCGTCCGAAGGCGCCGGGCGCGCCTGCGAAGAAGCGCAAGCTGTCCTGGCCCGTGGTGCTCCTGCTGATCGCGGGTGCCCTGGTGCTGTTCTCCGCCGTGGGCATGGCCACCGGCAACCACTCGCTGACCTCCTCGGGTCAGGTCACCGCCGCGCTCAGCGCCGCCGTGCCGATCGGCATGGCCGGTCTCGGCGGTCTCTGGTCCGAGCGGGCCGGTGTGGTCAACATCGGTCTCGAAGGCATGATGGTCGCCGGCACCTTCTGCGGTGCCTGGGCCGGCTACCTGGTCAACCCGTGGGTCGGTCTGCTGGCCGGCATGCTCGGCGGGGCGCTCGGCGGTCTGCTGCACGCGATCATCACCGTGACCTTCGGCGTCGACCACATCGTGTCCGGCGTCGGCATCAACCTGCTGATCCCCGGCATCTGCGCGTACGTCAACCGGATCTACTACAAGGACTACATCTCGGCCGGTGCCGGGGCGAACCAGTCCCCGCCGGCGGATCCGCTGCCCTACATCACGATCCCGGGGCTGTCCTCGGGCCTGAAGGACATCGAGAACCACCACTGGTTCTTCGTCTCGGACGTCGCGGGCGTGCTCGGCGGTCTGGTCACCAACATCTCGGTGGTCGTGATCCTGGCCGGTGCGCTGATCGTGGTCAGCTACTTCGCGCTCTGGCGCACGGTGTTCGGCCTGCGGCTGCGCTCCTGCGGTGAGAACCCGACCGCCGCCGAGTCGCTGGGCGTCAACGTCTACAAGTACAAGTACCTGGCGGTCATCGCCTCCGGCGCCTTCGCGGGCCTCGGCGGTGCGTACCTCTCGCTGGTCGCCGCGCACTTCTACAAGGACGGCCAGACCCTGGGCCGCGGCTTCATCGGCCTCGCCGCGATGATCTTCGGCAACTGGATGCCCGGCGGTCTCGCCATGGGCGCCGGCCTGTTCGGCTTCACCGACAGCCTCCAGCTGCGCGACCCGGAGTCGGTGCACGTGCTGATCCTGATCGTCGGCATCGCGATGATCCTGCTCGCCCTGTGGCAGCTGTACCGCCGCAAGTTCACCGCGACGGTGATCTCCCTCGTGGTGGCCGGCGGTCTGGGTGCCTGGTACGCGCTGACCGACGAGGTGCAGCGTCCGCTGATCGTCGCCACGCCGTACGTGATCACCCTGGTGGTGCTCTCGCTGGCGTCGCAGCGACTGCGGATGCCCAAGGCGGACGGTCAGATCTACCGCAAGGGTCAGGGCAAGTGACGGCCCCCGTGATCGACTGGGAGCGGCTGCGCGAGGCGGCGCGCGAGGCGATGGGCCACGCGTACGCCCCGTACAGCAAGTTCCCGGTCGGCGCGGCGGCCCTGGTGGACGACGGCCGGCTGGTCAGCGGCTGCAACGTGGAGAACGCCTCGTACGGGCTCGGGCTGTGCGCCGAGTGCGGGCTGGTGTCCGCGCTGCACGCCTCCGGCGGTGGCCGGCTGGTCGCCTTCACCTGCGTCGACGGCGCGGGCGAACTCCTGATGCCGTGCGGGCGCTGCCGCCAGCTGCTGTACGAGCACGGCGGTCCCGATCTGCTGATCGACCTGGCCTCCGGCGTGAAGCCGATGAGCGAGGTCCTGCCCGACGCGTTCGGGCCGGAGCGGCTCTAGCCTCGATTCTTGTTACGCGCGTAGAGTGTCGCGAGTGGGCCGGAACCCGGTCATCTCGCGGCACTCTTCGCATTTGCCGCATCTGTTTGACGCATCTGAACCCCTCTTGGAGCACGCATGGACGCCATCTCCGTCATCAGGACCAAGCGCGACCGCGGAGAGCTGAGCGACGCTCAGATCGACTGGGTCATCGACGCCTACACCCGCGGCGAGGTCGCCGACGAGCAGATGTCCGCGCTGGCCATGGCGATCCTGCTGAACGGCATGAAGCCGCGCGAGATCAGCCGGTGGACCGACGCCATGATCCGCTCGGGCGTCCGGATGGACTTCTCCTCGCTCCCGCTGCCCACCAGTGACAAGCACTCCACCGGCGGCGTCGGCGACAAGATCACCCTCCCGCTCGCCCCGCTGGTCGCCGCCTGCGGCGCCGCCGTCCCGCAGCTGTCCGGCCGCGGCCTCGGCCACACCGGCGGCACCCTGGACAAGCTGGAGTCCATCCCCGGCTGGCGCGCCCTGCTCTCCAACGACGAGATGATGGACGTGCTGCGCGACGCGGGCGCGGTCATCTGCGCGGCCGGCGACGGCCTCGCGCCGGCCGACAAGAAGCTGTACGCGCTGCGCGACGTCACCGGCACCGTCGAGGCCATCCCGCTGATCGCCTCCTCGATCATGTCCAAGAAGATCGCCGAGGGCACCGGCGCGCTGGTGCTGGACGTCAAGGTCGGCTCCGGCGCCTTCATGAAGAACCTGGACGACGCCCGCGAACTCGCCCGCACCATGGTCGGACTGGGCACCACCGCCGGGGTCAACACCGTCGCCCTGCTCACCGACATGTCCACCCCGCTCGGCCTCACCGCGGGCAACGCGCTGGAGGTCCGCGAGTCCGTCGAGGTGCTGGCCGGCGGCGGCCCGGCCGACGTCGTCGAGCTCACCCTCGCGCTCGCCCGCGAGATGCTCGCCGCGGCCGGCGTGCACGGCAAGGACCCGGCCGACGCCCTGCGCGACGGCTCCGCGATGGACCACTGGCGCCGCATGATCGCCGCCCAGGGCGGTGACGTCGACGCCCCGCTCCCGGTCGCCCGCGAGCAGCACGTCATCCCCGCGCCCGCCTCCGGCGTGCTCACCGAGCTGGACGCCTACGCCATCGGCGTCTGCGCCTGGCGCCTGGGCGCCGGCCGCGCCCGCAAGGAGGACCCGGTCCAGGCCGGCGCCGGCGTCGAGATGCACGCCAAGCCCGGCGACACCGTGGTGGCCGGCCAGCCCCTGCTGACCCTCCACACCGACACCCCGGAGCGCTACGACTACGCCATCGAGGCGCTGGCGGGCGGCATCCAGGTCAGCCCGGAGGGCACGGCGTTCACCCCGAACCCGATCGTGCTGGACCGCATCGCGTAGTCATGCGATTACTCCTTGTGCGGCAGCGTGGCTTACGTTGCCGCACATGGGAGTCGACCGCTTCACGGTCGAGATCGAACCGGAAGTCCGCGACTGGCTCATCGGGCTTCCGCCGAGGCACTACGCCCTGGCCGAGGACCGCGTCGATTGCTTGGCCGAGTATCCGACGACGCTCGACGCTGAGCCCACCCTCCGTTTCGAGGCGTCGTCCGCCAGAGCAGGTGCCCAGGGGCCCGTACCCGTCGACCGGGTACGGGCTCCTGTCATGTGTTCAGGCGCCGTTATGGTCGGCCGAAGATGTCGTGGGTGCCGATCCGGCGCCAGACGATATGCGGCTCGCCGTCCTGGAGGGGCGTCCCGTAGCTGAAGGTCGCCCGGCCGTCGGGCGCCCACGTCATCTCCCAGACGTCTGGATGCCCCTGCATCTTCTTCACCCGCAGGCCCCGGCGGAAGCCCCGGCCGGCGTGAAGGTCGGAGACGAATTGGGCAACCGCGACGAGGAACGCGGCCTTCTGCGCCGCGGTCAGGCCCTTCCAGTCGCGCAGGAAGTGGGCCAGTGACTCATGCGTCGGCACGGCGCTTGATCTCCCCCAGGTCCAGCCCGGACTCGTCGGCGAGCGACTGCAGGAACTCCTCGCCGTCCTGGAACACCTCGCCGCGCTCGCCCGCAGCGATCGCCTCCTCGACTTCCTGTTCCTTCTCCTGCCAGGAACCGCTCCAGAACCATGCCTGGTCGTCGGGGATGACGGAGGCAGGAGTGAGGACGATGCGACCGTCCTCCACGGCGACCACCAGGTGGTCGCCCTCCTGGAGGTCCAACTGCTCTCTTATCTCCTGCGGGATGGTGACCACGCCCTTCTTCCGCACGGGCGTGGACACCAGGTGGGGACGACGACGGCGCTTGAGGTCTGCCATGGGGAAAGTCTACCTGGCGGAAAGTCTGCCCACTCTTCCCTCGCGCCGGACGGCGTGCGCCTGGTGGGTGGCGTAGAGCGTCACCGCGGCGGCCAGGGTCATGGCGGTGAGGCCGACGGTGGCGGCGCCGGGCCAGCCGGTGGAGTGGTAGGCGTCGGCGCCGAGGGTGCCGCCGAGGCTGTTGCCCAGGTAGTAGGCGATCAGGTAAAGGGCGGAGGCCTGGGCGCGGCCCTCGGTGGCGGTGCGGCCGACGGCGGCGGAGGCGGTGGCGTGGCCGGCGAAGAAGCCGGCGGTGATCAGGACCAGGCCGAGCAGGGCGCAGGGCAGCGAGTCGGCGAGCGAGAGCAGCAGGCCGGTGGCGGTGACGCCGATGGCGACGTAGAGGGCGCCGCGGCGGCCGAGGCGGGCGGAGAGCCGGCCGGCCGCGGCGGAGGTGCCGGTGCCGACCAGGTAGACCACGAAGATCGAGGCGGCGACCGACTCCGGCAGGTGGAACGGTGCGGCGATCAGCCGGTAGCCGACGGTGTTGTAGACCGCGCCGAACACCGCCATGAACAGCATCCCGAGCGCGTACAGCCGCACCAGCAGCGGGTTGCGCAGGTGCCGGCCGACCGTACGGGCGAGCGCGCGGGCGTCCACCGGGGCCGGGGTGAAGTGCCGGGCGGCGGGGATCAGCAGCCGGAAGGCGAGTGCGGCGAGCAGGGCGAGGGCGGCGGAGGCGGCCAGGCCCCAGCGCCAGCCGAGGGCGGCGGCGGTCCAGCCGGAGAGCAGCCGGCCGCCCATGCCGCCGATGCTGTTGCCGGCCACGTACAGGCCCATGGCGGAGGCCAGCGCGCTGGGGTGGACCTCTTCGGCGAGGTAGGCCATCGCGGTGGCGGGCAGGCCGGCGAGCACGGCGCCCTGCAGGACGCGCAGCACGACGAGGGTGGCGAGGTCGGGCGCGAAGGGCAGGGCGACGGCGAGGGCGGAGGCGGCGAGGGTGGAGGCCGTCATCACGGCGGTGCGGCCGTACCTGTCGGACAGCGCGCTGGCCGGGAGCAGCCCGAGGGCGAGGCCGAGGGTGGCGGCGGAGGCCGTCCAGCTGGCCTGGCCGGGGGTGAGGTCGAGATCGGCCGAGAGGATCGGCAGCAGGCCCTGGGTGGAGTAGAGCAGGACGAAGGTCGCGATCCCGGCGGCGAACAGGGCGAGGTTGGCGCGGCGGAAGTCGCGCTGGCCGGGGCGGTGGCGGTCGTCGTGGTCGGGGGTGCGGGCGGTGGAGGCATCCGGGGCGGGCACGGATGCCCTGGTATCGGCGGGCTGCATGTCCTCGACCGTAGGCCTGGCGCGGTTGATGCGTCCAATGCATGAAGAGTGGATGATCGATGCACTGGCGTATGAGTCGAGGTGAGGCGCGGATGGCCGTGGCGGACGGGTCGGACGGAACGGAGCAGCGGTACCGGGCGGCCGAGTTGGGGCCGGAGGAGCCGGCCGTGCTGCTGGCGCCCCGGCTGGCGCAGTTCGCCGCGGTGGCCCGGCTGGAGCACGTGACGCAGGCGGCGGCGCTGCTCGGGGTGCCGCAGCCGACGCTGTCGCGCGCGGTGGCCCGGCTGGAGGACGAGCTGGGGGTGTACCTGCTGGCCCGTCAGGGCCGGACGGTCCGGCTGACCAGGGCGGGACGGCTGCTGCTGACCTCGGTGGAGCGGGCGCTGGCGGAGCTGGAGCGCGGCGCGGAGGCGGCCCGGGCGGAGGCGGACCCGGCGGTGGGGCGGGTGGCCTTCGGTTTCCTGCACACGATGGGGCCGGACGCCGTTCCGGCGCTGCTGCGCGGCTTCCGGGCGGCGCACCCGCAGGTGCGGTTCCAGCTGGTGCAGGACTACGGCATGGCGATGCTGGAGCGGCTGCGGGCGGGCGAGTTGGACCTGTGCCTGGTCGCGCCGCTGCCGGACGACCCGGCCTTCACCGCCCGCCCGTTGGACGAGCAGCGGCTGCACCTGGTCGTCCCGGCGGACCACCGGCTGGCCGGGCGGCGGCGGATCCGGTTGGCGGAGGTGGCCGAGGAGCCGTTCGTCGGGCTGGAGCAGGGGTACGGGCTGCGCATGATCACGGACGGCTTCTGCGCCCGGGCCGGATTCGTGCCCCGGCTGGCGTTCGAGGGGGAGGAGACCGAGACCCTGCGCGGGCTGGTGGCGGCCGGGCTGGGGGTGGCGCTGCTGCCGCCGGCCCTGGTGCCGCGGCCCGGGGTGGTGGAGCTGGAGGTGACCGCGCCGCGGACCCGGCGGGCGATCGGCCTGGCCTGGGCGACGGGGCGGCCGCTGACGCCGCCGGTGGGGGCGTTCCGGGATTTCGTGCTGTCCCGGCGGGGGCGGCTGCTGCACCACGACTGATTTGGCGGATCGTATGGACCGGCCGGTGGAATTCCGGGGGGAGTTTGGACCATTCGGTGCTGTTCCCGGTGGTGAGTCTACGCGCGTAGGGGCTATATTTCCGCAATGGAGAAGCAGATCCCCGTCACCACCGCGGGCACCGGCCCGCGCATTCCCACCCCCGACCAGATCCGCCGCGCGCCGAAGGTCCTGCTGCACGACCACCTCGACGGCGGGCTGCGCCCGGAGACCGTGGTCGAGCTCGCCGCCGCGACCGGCTACGAAGGCCTTCCCACCACCGACGTCAAGGAACTCGGCGAGTGGTTCCGCGAGGCCGCCGACTCCGGCTCCCTGGTCCGCTACCTGGAGACCTTCGCGCACACCTGCGCCGTCATGCAGACCCGCGAGGCCCTGATCAAGGTCGCCGCCGACTGCGCCGAGGACCTGGCCGCCGACGGCGTCGTGTACGCCGAGGTCCGCTACGCCCCCGAGCAGCACCTGGAGGGCGGCCTGACCCTGGACGAGGTCGTCGAGGCCGTCCAGGAGGGCTTCCGCCTCGGCGAGGCCAACGCCCGTGCGGCGGGCAACCGGATCCGCATCGGCACCCTGATCACCGCGATGCGGCACGCCGCCCGCTCGCAGGAGATCGCCGAACTGGCCAACCGCCACCGCGACCAGGGCGTCGTCGGCTTCGACATCGCGGGCGCCGAGGCCGGCTACCCCCCCACCCGCCACCAGGCCGCCTTCGACTACCTCAAGGGCGAGAACAACCACTTCACCATCCACGCCGGCGAGGCCTTCGGCCTGCCGTCGATCTGGGAGGCGCTGCAGTGCTGCGGCGCGGACCGCCTCGGCCACGGCGTGCGGATCGTGGACGACATCACGGTGAACGAGGACGGCAGCGTCACGCTGGGCCGGCTGGCCGCGTACGTGCGCGACAAGCGCATCCCGCTGGAGATGTGCCCGACCTCCAACCTCCAGACGGCGGCGGCGACTTCGTACGCCGAGCACCCGATCGGGCTGCTCAGCCGGCTGAAGTTCCGGGTCACCGTGAACACCGACAACCGGCTGATGAGCGGCACCAGCATGAGCCAGGAGTTCGGGCACCTGGTGGAGGCCTTCGGCTACACGCTGGGCGACCTGGAGTGGTTCACGGTGAACGCGATGAAGTCCGCGTTCCTGCCCTTCGACGAGCGACTGGCGATGATCAACGACGTGATCAAGCCGGGCTACGCCGAGCTCAAGGCGGAGTGGCTGTTCAGCGCGGGTACCGGCGGCAACTGAGCCGGCCTGTCGCCCCTTGGTCGGGTGAACGCCGAAGCCCCGCAAGGAAATTGGCGTTCATCCGACTAGTCACTCGAGTGAGTGAAGGCCCTTTGGTTCTCGCGCGACCCTGTCACTACGGTGTGCCAGTCATTGCTGACAGGTCGTGGCGGCGGTCGCCCGTCCGCCGAACCGCGCGACGTCGGCCACCGACGAGGACCCAAGGGGACGAACCATGAAGCAGGCTCTCAAGGCCGCCGGCACCGCGGCGCTCGGCATCGCCATCGCGGCGGTCGGCGCCGGCACCGCCTCCGCGGCGACCGGCCAGGCGGCCGGCGGCCTCGGGCTGCCCACCGGCGCGGTGACGAACCCCGCGGTGACCGGAGCGGTCACCGACACGGCCGCCAAGCTGCCCGGCGGCGACAAGGTCGCCGGCACGCTCGGCACCCTGGCCCCGAGCGCGGGGCAGGCCGCGCCCGCCGCCGAGGCCGCCCCGGTCGCCGGTGTCACCCAGCAGCGCGCCGCCATCCCGTCCATCCCCGGCCTGGACAAGACCCCCCTCGGCGGGCTGACCAACGCCCTGCCCGGCCTGGGCGGCTGATCCCGGCCACCGGCACGACGACGGGCCGCCCGCCCCGGCCGAACCGCCGATCGTCGGCACCACCCCGGTCATCGGCCGGCC